>DATDFH010000744.1:0-5538 GCA_036522715.1 Verrucomicrobiia bacterium | reverse complement strand
CGCGACCACCTCGCTGATCTCACCGTATGATCATTTCCCGTGCGCCGGTGCGCATCAGTTTCTTCGGTGGAGGCACCGATTATCCGGAATACTTCCTCAAGGAAGGCGGCGCGGTGCTGGCGACGGCGATCGACAAATATTCCTATGTAACGGCCAGCCCGTTTTTGAGCCACCTGTTCGATTACGCGGTTCGCATCTCGTATCGCAAAGTCGAACTGGCTCGCGAGGTGCATCAGATCGAGCACGCCGTTTTCCGCGAGTGCCTGAGGTATTGCGGACTGGAGAAGGACATTGAGCTGCATAACGTCGCGGACCTGCCGTCGTTCACCGGCTTGGGATCGTCTTCGGCGTTCACGGTCACGCTCCTGCAGGCGCTGCACAGTTTCAAAGGCCGCTTTCTCAAGCCACACGAGCTGGCGCGCGAAGCGATCTACGTCGAACGCCATCTGCTCAAGGAAAATGTCGGCTGCCAGGACCAGATCATGGCGGCCTATGGCGGCTTCAACCTGGTCGAATTCCGCGCCGAAGACGACATCTCGGTCCAGCGGGTGCCCCTGAAGCCGGCGCGCCTGGCCGAGTTCGAGAAACACCTGTTCCTCGTTTTCACCGGCATCACGCGCAAGGCCTCGGACGTGGTGGCCCACCAGCTCAAGCGTGTTGACCAGAACCTTCCCGCGCTGCGGCAGATGCGGGCCATGGTCCATGAAGGCTTCGAGATTCTGACCGACAACCGCCCGTTGCGGGAGTTTGGCGAACTGCTGCATCGCGGCTGGCAGGCCAAGCGGACGCTCGACGGCGGGGTATCCAACCTGGAGATCGACACGATTTACCAGCAGGGTTTGGACGCGGGCGCGTGGGGCGGCAAATTGCTTGGCGCCGGCGGCGGTGGCTTCATCCTGTTTTTTGCCCCGCCGGAAGTTCACGCGGAACTGGCCAGGACCTTTGCCGCCCGGCAATTGCTGAAAGTGAAAATCAACGCGCCGGGTTCGCAGATCATCTTTTCCTGAACCGAAAAGGGCGCGCCGCCGGGCCTCTGTTCAGCCGGCGTATTGAGCGTAGTTGTCCTTGTTGATCACGACCGGCTCGGGAATGGGGACAATGAACTCGCCCCCGGCCATCACGTAATCGCGCTTCTTCTGGAGGAATTCTTTCAAGAAATTCCAAGCGAGCAGCAGATACGCGTCGGGTGGGGCAGTCTGGCGTTCATCCACAATCGGCAGGCGCACGCCGGGGATGTACTTGCCGATCTTCAACGGGTTCACTTCGGTCGCGCACGTGACGAGGTCGGTGGTGATGCTGAATGAGTTGAGCAGCGTGGCGCCCTTGGCAGGCGCGCCGAACGCGTGAATCGTCTTCCCCCGCGCCTTGTAGCTCCGGAGGATGGCCGTCAGTTCATCGCGAATCTCCCACACGCGCTCCGCGAAGCGGCGGTAGGTTTCAATCTTGTCGAAGGCCAGGCACTTCTCCTCCGCGCGGAAGGTTTCCACGGACGGATCGATGGATCGCGCGCCCTTGGACGCGACGAGCAATTCGAGCGAGCCGCCGTGGATCGGATTCAGGTCCGCGGAAAAAATCTCCAGCCCGTGCATGGCGAACAGGCGGTCCAGTGATTCCACCGTCCAGTAGGTCAGGTGCTCGTGATACACTTGATCGAACTGGGTGAACTTCAGCATCTGGCCGAGCGAAATCGCCTGCACGCAGAAGACGCCGCCATCGCGGATCAACTCCGCGATGCCTTCCGTGACGCTGTGGAGTTCTTCGAGATGGAAGAAAACACCCGCTGCCGTGACGAGTCGGGCGCCGCCTTTGGTGGCGATGATCTCGCGGGCCACACCGGCGTTGAAAAAGCGCGCCCACGTTTCAATACCGCGGGCATTGGCCATCTTGGCAAGGTTGCGCGCACCATCCACGCCCAGCGTTCGCAGGCCGTATTTCTTGTAGCAGGCCAGCCAGGTGCCGTCGTTGCTGCCGATGTCCACCACGAGGTCGTCAGGCTTGAGTTCCAGTCGCGAGACCAGCCGGTCGGTGCTGTTCTGGAAATGCGTGCGCAGCGTCTCGGTCGTGCCGGAGACGTAGAGGTATTCGCTGAACATCGTCTCCTTCGGCACGGTGTAGTTGATCTGCACGGTGGTGCAGTCGTGGCAGAAACAGACTTGCAGCGGGTAGTACGGTTCCTTGCGCCCGAGGTCCTCGGGCCGCAGCAAGCTGTCACAATGGGGCTGGTCGCCCAGGTCGAGGAACTGTTCGAGGCGCTGGCTGTTGCAGACGCGGCATTGCATAAGGTTCAGGCGGCACCCGCCGGCGGAAGTGACTGATAGTAGCTGATCGTTTCCGCCAGGGCCTGGCGGATGTCGGTGAATTCAAAATTGAACAGCCGCTTGATCTTGTCCGTGTTGAAAACTTTCTTCGACACGCCGGACCACTTGGTGGTGTCGTAAATGATCCTGCCGGGATCGTAGCCGACGACTTCGCAGATCATCTCCGCGTACTGGCGGATACTGTAGCCGATGCCGCTGCCCAGATTCAGCAGGTCATTCGGGCAATGCTCGGTGGCGAGGTTGATGAGCCTCACCGCATCGTCGATGTAGATCAGTTCGCGAATCTGGCTGCCTGTTCCCCATAACGACACGGGCACGCCCGTGGTTTTGCCGGCGACGATTTTCTTGATCAGGTCGAAAATGAAATGAGTGTCTTCACGGTCGAACTTCGGCCCAAACAACGTCGAGGGAATCAGGTGCCGGAACTGCATTCCAAACTGGTGGTTCAATGCGAGCAGGCCGGAATACAGCATCCGCTTGGTCATCGCGTAGGTGTAGAGATCGCGGTCGGGTTCACCGACCATGTAATTCTCCTCCTGCAACACCAGTTCCGGCGGATAGGCGCACCCCGTGCCCATGGCGATCAGGATGGCCTTGGGCTGAAACTCGCGCCAGAACCAGAGCATGTTGGTGTTGATCTGCTGGTTGATGATCCACTGCTCGCCCTTGTGGTAGAGACAGAAGTCACCGGCCTTGGTCCACGCCGCCAGATGATAGATGCGGTCGAAGCGCGCGTCCTTGAACTGCAACAAGTTTTGTTTCTCGACCAGGTTGCAGTTGCGCGAATTGATGACCGTGACCTCAGCGCCCTGACGCTGCAGGTCCGGCACCAAATGCCGTCCAAGAAAACCCGTGCCGCCGGTCACCAATACTTTCATAAGCGATACTCGGACAAATCAATGGCCCGCCCTTCCCGGCTCGAGCGCCCGGCCGCGTCCATCACGGCGTGCTGGCGCAGCAAGTCTGTCTCAAGATCCGGCCCGGGCGCCGTGACTGCGCTTAGCTTGGCGGAAAAGGCGTCGATCATCAAACGGAACTGGTCGGCGGGTTCAACGGAAATCTTCTCCGCGCCGGCTTCCGTTTCGAGCACCACGGTCGTTTTCATCGGTGGCGGAACCGCAAAGGCGCGTTCCAGCCGGACCTGGCCGCGCGTTCCCAGCACGGCATAGGTCGAGGAATAGTGCAGTCCAAACCCGGCGAATAGCTGCGCGATCTCACCGCCGGAAAAACGCAACTCGAGGCTGAAAGCGGAATCTACGCCGGTGGTTGTGTCCAGGACGGTCTGGCAGAAGACCGAGGTGGGCTGACCTGGCAGATGCAGCAGGGCCGCTGCAACGGGGTAGCCGGCCGAATCGTGGAATACGCCGCCGTCCAGATCAGGCTTGAGGCGGATGTCACCTTCCGGCGGCCGGGGATAAGTGAACTCGGCGCGGAATAGGCGTGGCGCGCCGATGTGTTGAGAGGTGATGAGCGAGCGCAAGGCCGCGTGTTGCGGATGAAATTTGAACGAGTAGCCCTCCATCAGGCGCACGCGCGCGGCCCGGCAGCGTTCCACGGCCTCGACCGCCGCCCGGTACTGGCCAAATGCCGGCTTCTCACACAACACGTGCTTGCCGGCCGCCGTCGCCCGGCGTACCCACTCCAGATGCAATGAGGGTGGCGTCGAAATGTAAACCGCATCGACCTCCGGATCCGTCAACACTGCCTCGTAGTCACCGTGTTTGGCGCAGGAAAATTCGCGCGCAAACTCCCCGGCCCTGGCAGGGTCGCGGCTGCCAATGCGCTCCAGGCGGGCGATCGTGGACGTGCCCAAGGCCGGCAGAAACCGCCGGCGCGCCACACTCGAACAGGCGATGATGCCGAACCGGACGGGGGCCATGCGCTATTGCCCGTGCTCGGTCGTCTTGTTTTGCTCCTTGAAATATGCACTCTTCGGATCGCCGTGATCGCCGTCGCCGAGACCGAGGTTCTCGTGCAGGATTGGCACCTTGCAATCATCCCAGCGCTTGGTGAGAAAGGAGACGGACTGGCAATCCGTGATTGCCAGGAACACATGATAGGTATTGCGCGGAATGAAAATGCACTCGCCCTTGTTCATGTAGATGTAGGCCTCCTTTCCCGTCTTGGGGTCCTTCTCCACCTCCACGCCAGCGCCATCCACCAGCATGATGTACTCGTCAAATTCCGGATGGCAGTGATTGCCGCGGACCTTGCCGGCCTTGATGAACTGGTGGGTCCATTCGAGGATGGGCGCGTCAGGGATGAACGTGAAAATGGCGCCGCGGCCGTCCCTGATGGTGTTCAGGTTGCAGCCCGGCTTGAACGATTTCATTCGCATAAGGTCACTTCACCAAAACTTCGTGCACGATTCCCTGCAAGGCTACGTCAGTGCTTGCAGAAGTGTCAACCGCACTCCACGTGGTCTGACGCCGCCGCCGAAAACCCCGCTTGAATTCTTCCGCAACCCCGTCACGATGACCTCGAATCGGCTCGAAACTGAATTATGATTTGTCGCGTTTGTGATTCCACCGACCTCGAACCGGTCGTGGATCTGGGTCAGCAGCCCTGGTGCAACAACTTCCTGAAGCCCGAGGAGGTGGGCCGCGAACCGTTTTATCCTTTGCGCGTGGTGTACTGCCGCCAATGCTCGACGGCACAACTTGATTTCACGGTGAAGAAGGAGGTCATGTTCAGCGACCACACCTATCTTTCGGGTGTGACGCGTTCCTTGGGCGAGCATTTCCGCAGAGTTGCCGAGGAGATTGACGAGCGCTTTTTCAAGAACACCGCGGGCAAGGCCGTCCTCGATATCGGCTCCAACGACGGCACGCAACTCAAGCATTTCCAGACCCTCGGCTGGGAGGTGCTCGGTGTCGAGTCCTCCAAGAGAATCTCGCAGATGGCCAACGCCGCCGGCGTGCCCACGCTTAACGAGTACTTCAACCTTGCCGTCGTGCGGCGGCTCGGGCGGAAATTTCATGCGATCCACGCGGCCGGTGTCTTCTTTCATCTTGAGGAACTGCATTCGGTCACCGAAGGCATTCGCGAGGCGCTGCACGAGAACGGCGTGTTCGCCGTCCAGTTCCTTTACATGAAGCGCATCGTGGAGAACCTCGCGTTCGACCAGATTTACCACGAGCACCTGCTTTACTACAACCTCGCCACGATCGAGAAACTGTTGAACCGCCACGGGCTGGCGATGTTCGATGCCTACGTGTCA
>DATDFH010000743.1:0-7721 GCA_036522715.1 Verrucomicrobiia bacterium | reverse complement strand
GGAGGATGCGCCCGTGGCTCAAGCCGAGCGCGTGCGCCGCCTCGATGAACGCGCGTTGCCGCAGCGCCAGCACTTCGCCACGCACGATGCGCGCCATCGTCAGCCACGACACGGCGCCGAGCCCCGCAATCAGAAACAGCAACCGCGCCGCCGCGCCCGCTTCGGGCGAGAACACCCGCGCCAGCCAGCGTTGGAAAAATTCCTCCAGCGTTGTGATCAGCACGATGACAAACACAATGGACGGCAGCGAATAAAGCACGTCCACGAAACGCATCATCGAACCATCCAACCGCCCGCCAACGTAGCCCGCCACCGCGCCCCACAAAACGCCGATCACCAGGCTCACGCCCGCGCCGACCACGCCCACCATCAACGAGAGCCGCGCGCCGTAGAAGACGCGCGTCAGCAGATCGCGACCGTGAACGTCGGTGCCGAACCAGTGTTGCGCTCCGGGCGCTCCGAACTGCACGTCGCTCATCGCCTCCGGCCGGAACGGCGCGAGCCACGGCCACAGCACTGTGATTGCGAGCAGCGCGCCGAGCACGAAAGCGCTCACGACCGCCGGTTTGTTGTTCACAAACCGCCGCCACGCCTCGCGGCCGGGGCTGCTGGGTGCGTCGTCCGTCATCGCGGCGATGTTGGCCTCATTCATACTTCACCCGCGGATCGAGCCAACGATAGGACGCGTCCACGACCAGGTTGAGCATCAGCAGCAGCACGGCATAGAGCACCACCAACCCGACGACCATCGGATAGTCGCGATTGAGCGAGCTGTTGACGAGGAACACGCCGATGCCCGGAATCTGAAACAGGTTCTCGATCACGAACGAGCCGGTCAGCAGGTCGGCCGCCATTGGACCGGCGAAAGACACGACGGGCAGCAGCGCGGGCTTGAGCGCGTGGCGCAGCAGGAGGCGCGAATCGCCCACGCCCTTCGCGCGCGCCGTGAGGATGAACTCCTGTTGCAGCACCGTAGTCGTGCTCTCGCGCATGAGCCGCGCGACTTTGCCCGCGAAGAACAACCCGAGCGCCGCCGTCGGCAGCACGGCGTGCCACGGCGTCGCCCACAGCGCGACGGGGAACACGCGCCACGTAATGGCCAGTTGCATCACCAGCAGCGGGCCGACAACAAATCCCGGAACGCATACCGCGAGGATCGTCAGAAGGCCGACGCTGTAGTCCGCCGCCTCGCCGCGCCTGACCGCCATCCACACGCCACTGGGAATCCCGATGCCCATCGCGAAGCAAAACGCCAGCGCGCCCAGCGCCATCGAGACGGGCAATCCTTGGAGGATGATGTCGGTGACGTTGTGATTGCGGTATTTCAACGACGCGCCGAAATCGCCGCGCAGCAGGTCGCGCAGCCAGCGGGCGTATTGCTTGAGCACCGGTTCGTCGAGGTGATACTTCGCCTTGAGCGCGCGTTCGATCTCCGGCGAGGCCGGCGCGCGTTCCTTGTCGAACGGCCCGCCCGGCGCCACACGCACCAGCACGAACGCCAGGAACGTGATCACCAGCAAGAGCGGGATCAGCGCGAGGAGGCGTTTGAGAAAATACATCGGCGTAAGGGGCAACCCCTAATCAAGGAGGCTGCGGTTTGGAATTACGGAGTGCGTGTTGCTCGTTGATTCTTCCGGATGCTCTGAATGGGATGCTGATCAATCACGTTCGCGTAGATGCCTTCGATGCGTTTCGGGTCGAACGCAAAAAAGCCGGTGTAAAAATAGACCGGCGCGATCACGCACTCGTCGCGGATGAGGAGCAACTCGGCCGTCTGAAGGATTCGCTCACGCTCACGCCGGTCGGCCTGCTGGTTGGCTTCGCGAATGAGGTCGTCGTAGCGCGCGCTCTTCCAGCCGCAGCGGTTGTTGCCATTGTTGCTCATGAACATGTCGAGGAACGTGTTCGCGTCGTTATAGTCGCCGATCCAACTGCTGCGGCAGGTGTCGTAGTCGAGCTGCCGCTGCGTCGCGAGGTAAACCTTCCACTCCTGCGAGCGCAACTCGACATCGATCCCCAGTTCCTGCTTCCACATGGATTGGATTTCCACCGCGATCTTCTCGTCCGTCTTCGCGCCGCCGCCGGCGGTGGCATTGAAGAGGTAGTTGAATCGTGGAAAATTTTTCCCGCCGGGGAAACCGGCCTCCGCGAGAAGCCGCCGGGCCTGCTCGGGATCGCGCGGCAAGCCTTCCGGCGGATGATAGCCCGCAACACCCGGTGGCGTGTGGCTCGTGGCGACCTTCTCGCCGCCGCGCGTGATGCGCTCGGTGATGCGGCGTTTGTCCAATGACATCGTCAGCGCCCTGCGCACGCGAACGTCGTCGAAGGGCTTTCGCGTCACGTTGAAACGGATGAAGTAGGAGCCGATGTAGTCGAACGTGTGGAAATCCGGGCGTTGCCGCAGCAGGTCGAGCAGTTCGGTGGGCACGAGTGTCTTGTCCCAAATGATGTCGGCGCCGCCGGTGGCGAAAAGATTCAGCGCGGTATTTGGCGAGGTGATGGGCAGCAGGTCCACGATTTCGTTCTGCGTGTTCGCGGCGTCCCAGTAGCGCGGGTTTTTGCGGAGGCGGATTTTGTCGTTGAGCCGCCATGCCTCCAGCAGATACGGGCCGCTCGCCGGCACAGGCGGCTTCATGAGCCAGCGATCGCCGTATTTCTCAACGTGACCGCGCGGCACCACGCAGAGCGTCCCAAAGCAGCAGAGGTTCAGGAAGAACGGCACAGGGCTGTTTAGCTCCACCTGCAACTCGCGCGGTCGGAGCGCCCGCACGCCGATCTGCGCCGGGTCCGCGAGCTTCCCGGTGTTGAACTCCTCGGCGTTCTTCACGAAGAACAACTGCCCGGCATACTCGGAGGCCGTTGCGGGATCGAGCACGCGCCGCCACGAATAGACGAAGTCGTCCGCCGTGATCGGTTCGCCGGTGGACCACACGGCGTTGGAGCGGAGGTAAAACGTGTAGGTCTTCCGGTCGGGCGAAATCTCCCAACGCTCGGCGAGGCCGGGAATCGCTTCGCCGGTTTTCGGGTCGTAGCGCGTCAAGCCCTCGAACAGCGCGTTGCACACGCGCAGATCCGGCTGGCCGGTCATGATCGCGGGATCGAGCGACTCGGGTTCGGCTCCGTTGAGGATGGTGAGGTCGGCGGCAGGCTCGCGGCGGGAGCAGCCACCAACGGCAACCAGGACAACGAGCAGGATTCCGAGCGCGAGAACTCGAAACGGAACTTTGGAAAGAACAAGCGCCGCTGGAGCAATTCCAGCGGCACTCGTCGAGGCCTTCATGGGCGGAAGTTATTTCGGCGCCGGCACAGGGGAGGTAGAACTCGGCGCGTTCGATGGCGTGACGAGAGAGCCGGGAGCGAGCAGCGGCGCGACATTTGTTGCGGCTGTCGTCGCCACCTGCTTGGGCTGCGGAACCTGTGCCTGCGGCACAGGCGTGCGCGCGGCCTTGTCGAGTTCCTTGCGCAAGCCTTCCGAGCCGCGCTTGGCGGCATTGTGATTGATGTTCAGCACTGAGAGCAGCATCGCCAGGCCGAGAAAAATTCCCGCGCAATACTTGGTGACCTTGGTGACGACGTTGCCCGAGCCGGAGCCGAAGAGCGCATCGGTCGCGCCGCCGCCGAATGCGAGGCCCGCGCCGGTTTCCTTTTTCGGCAGTTGAATCAGGACGAGCAGGATCAGGAGCAGGCAGTCCAGCACCATCACCAGCGTGAGCAGAGTTATGATAATTCCCATAAACGTATTTCAGTTAGATCGAGTTCTTCACAATGTCCGAAAAGGTCCGCACTTCGAGCGACGCGCCGCCGACCAGCGCACCATCGACATCCGGCTGGCCCATCAATTCGCGCGCGTTGGCCGGCTTGACGCTGCCACCGTAGAGAATGCGCACGTGTTTCGCAACCGTCCCGTCGAACCGCGCCGCCACCCGCGCGCGGATGAACGCGTGCACGTCCTGCGCCTGTTGCGAGGTCGCGGTCTTGCCCGTGCCGATGGCCCACACTGGTTCGTAGGCGATGATCACTTCCTCCATCTGCTCCTTCGACAAGCCATCGAGGCAGCCGTCCACCTGCGTGCCGACAATTTTCTCGGTCACGTTGGCTTCGCGTTCAGCGAGGGTTTCGCCGACGCACACGATGGGCTTGAGCGACGCGGCGAGCGCGGCCTTGGTCTTCGCGTTGATGAGCGCGTCAGATTCCTTTTCATACTGCCGGCGCTCGCTGTGGCCGAGGACGACGTAGCGGACGGAAAATTCCTTGAGCATCCCGGCGCAAATCTCGCCCGTGTAAGCGCCGAAGTTGTGCGGGCTCATGTTCTGCGCGCCGAGGCGGATGCTCTTCGATTCGAGCATCGCCTTCGAGACAGATTCCAGCGCGGTGAACGGCGGGCACACGACGATATCGACTTCCTTCACCAAGCCGAGTTCGCGCTCCAAGCCGTCCACGAGGTCCAGCGCTTCAGCGACGGTCTTGTTCATCTTCCAGTTGCCGGCGATTAAAAGTTTTCGGGCTTTGTCCATCAGGGTATCGGGTAAGGAATGATTCGCGTGGAGATCACTTGTCGCTCAACGCCGCCACGCCGGGCAGCACGGCGCCTTCGAGAAACTCCAGGCTCGCGCCGCCGCCGGTGCTCATGAACGTCATCTTGTCGCCGAGGCCGGCCTTGTTGAGCGCCTTCACGCTGTCGCCGCCGCCGATGATGCTCTTGGCGCCGCGGGCCGTGGCTTCCACGACGGCTTGCGCGACGGCATTCGTGCCCGCGGCGAAACGCTTGTCCTCGAAGATGCCCATCGGGCCGTTCCACAAAATCGTCTTCGCGCCGAGGATCACCTCGCGGAACTTCGCGGCCGTGGCGGGGCCGATGTCCACGCCTTCCTCGGCGTCGGGAATGTCCGGCTCGGTGTTCGTGTGCGGGTTTTCAAACTCGATGATCCGCTTGCCCTTCTGGTTGAGCTTGTCGGTTTTGACCGGCGTCACGCAGGTGTTGTCCGTCGGCAACAGGAACTGCACACCGCGCTTGGCCGCCTTGTCGAGCGCCGCCAGCGCCATGTCCGTCTTGTCCTTTTCCACCAGCGATTGTCCGACCTTGAAGCCTTGCGCCAGCTTGAACGTGTAGGCCATCGCGCCGCCGATGAGAATCGTGTCCGCCTTGTCGAGCAGACGGTCGATGACTTTGATTTTGTCCGACACCTTCGCGCCGCCGAGGATCACCACGAACGGCCGCGCCGGTTTCTCCAGTTCCTCGCCGAGGAACTTCAACTCGCGCTCCATCAGCAGACCCGCCGCGCACGGGCCGCCGCGTTTGGCGACCACCCGCGCCACGCCCTCGGTCGAGGCGTGCGCGCGATGCGCCGCGCCGAACGCGTCGTTCACGTAAGCCTCGGCCACCTTCGCCAGCTTTTCGGCGAAGGCGGGATCGTTGGCCTCCTCCTCGTTGTAGTAGCGGACGTTTTCCAGCAGGAGGATGTCGCCGTCCTTGAGCGCGCCGGCGGTCTTCTCGACCTTTTCGCCGATGCAATCATCCACGAACGCCACCGGCCGGCCGATCATGTCGGCGAGTTTCGCGGCGACGGGGCGCAGGGACATCGACGGCTCGCGCTGGCCCTTGGGGCGGCCGAGGTGGGCGGCGAGGATGAGGCGCGCGCCCTGTTCGACCAGCCGATCGAGCGTGGGCAACGTCTCCTGGATGCGGGTGGCGTCGTTGATGACCATCTGGCCGTCCTTTTCCTCCATGGGCACGTTGAAGTCCACGCGCACGAAGACGCGTTTGCCGCGGAGGTTCAAATCTCGAACAGTCAGCTTTGCCATACCCAAAACAGGGGCGAGAGCATAGCCACGGCGGGGGATGGGTCAAAGGGATTTTAGTCGAAACGCGGCCCTGCGACGCCAGCCGGCGAACAGATCAGCGCAGGTGATCTAGGAGCTTCCGCGTAATGTCGTCGGACTCGAATGCTCCCTTGATGATTCGTTTTAGCAATGCTTCGCTGCAATCATCCAGCCTTCTCACAGAACTCCCGTCCTTCAGTTGCTCGTCCACTGCGGAGGCGTCGAAGAGCCTCGCCTTCCTGTAAAACACGACGCTCGGTTTGGTGATCACGGGATGATCACCAACCAGAAGTTTGCAGGGAGACTCGGGGCAGTGGCAGGCGTCAGTAATGTTCACCGCCAAAACCTGACCATTCTTCACCGATGAGATGACAATCCAAAAGTGGTTGCGAGTCTCGATCGTTAGTTGAAGCACCGTCCCAGGTTTCGGCATTACCACGCTCTCCCCAGCAGCAGATCTGTGATCATTTCATCCCGTATTCGCTTCTCCGCCTCTTCGATGGCCTTGTCCGTCTTTCCTATTGCTTTCAGAATTTTGGCCGCTGGAATTGGCTTCGAGGTCTTCTTGACTTCCTCGTATTCGTCCAGCTTGTGACAGTAGTCTTTCATCTGTCTCCAAGTGAACTTCTTGAATTTTTCGTAGATGCCATGAAGGATTTGCGTCTCGGATTTAGAGAGAGCGTCAACACCCGGATCGGCCTTGAGGAAGACGCGATTAGTTTGCTCATCGGAGTCTGAGATGAACCTCTGCCAATACATCCGCGAATTTGGACAGTCCCCTTTCGTCAGGTCGTAGATGGTGCTGAGCACCGGGCCGTACTCCATCGAAACTGCGGAGTCGCCGGTGATCGGTTCTTCCCACTTCCCCAGAGATTCTCGATCGGCCAAATAGAGCATCTTGATCAGAAGATACTTGTCCATGTCGCCCGAGTTCAAAGCCAGCAGATAGGCGGCGGCTTGAGTGCTCTTTTCCTGATTGAAATTGAATCTCATTCCGCCAGAAGGTATCGACTCGCGAAGCCTCCTTCAAGCAAAAGACGCCAGCCGCCCGCAGGTCTTCGCAATTCGGCCTCACCCCGGCGCGGGTTGACCCGGACTCGGACCGCTCACAGGGTGTCCGGCGACCACTCAACGTATATCGTGTGAGCACTCAAAGTCCCTGAGGCGACTGCTCACTCTGTGTTACGCGACTGCTCGGACTGCCCTGGATGACCAGTCGGACTGTCATGGTTGACCACTCCGCCCGTCCTGGATGACCACTCGGACAGCCTTGGGCGACCACTCAAACTATGTCGGGTGACCACTCGCACGACATAAGTTGAGCACTCGGCCGACTCACTGCCAATGGTCACTCCCGCCCAACCAAGTGGTGCAAGTGCTTGCAAATAAGCATGTAAAGACTGGAATAGTCGGGCGCGGTTGGATCGGAGCCAGCCGCCCCTTGGCCGCAAGCAAGACCCGGAGCGCCTCGGGGAAATCCGCCGGCAGGGGGCGCCTCGAATTCAAGCCGGACAAGGCGAGGAAGGTTTCCCCTCTTACTCGTTCTCTTACTCTTACTCCTACTCTTCCGGCTCTGAGGGCGGGGAGGAAGGCGAGTAAGAGTAAGAGAACGAGAATGAGTAGGAGGGAATTTCGCGGTGGGCACCCGCACGGAGGATTTTCACGAGGCGGGCGGCGCCTCATCGGCAGGCTTGAGCCCGAACACGCGCTCAATCTCGGGCATCAGTTCATCCATGATCCGGGTCTTGCCGACGAAACCGTGGGCACCCCGCGCGAAGGCCGCGCGCTGAATGGAAGGCGAGTCTTGCAGCGACATGAGGATGATCCGCGCACCGGGAAAGAGGCGGCGCAAATGCGTCGTCGCTTCAAGACCGCCCATGAGCGGCATCTGCACGTCCATC
>DATDFH010000742.1:0-3224 GCA_036522715.1 Verrucomicrobiia bacterium | reverse complement strand
TGCGAGAATTCGAGGCAGCCCATCGCGAACACCGCCGCCACGTCCGCGTCGTTTATGATCGCATCTTGCGTGCCGAACAGGCGGAGGCCGACGCGGATCTGCCGGCCGACTTTGAGGGATTCGAGGATCAATGGAAGAAGCGGCTGGTCGCGCACGGCTTCCGCGACGCGGAGCAATCGTTCCGGCTCTTGAGTGAGTTCGCACTCGGCCCCGGTTATGTGCACGTCTCCGCGCGGACCACTGAGCTCGCGCGACAGCTCATTCCCAAGCTGCTCGAACTCTGCCCCGGTGAAAACGCGGAACGCGAAGTGCGGAGTGCGGAATCGAAGAGCAAACATTCCGAACACCGCACTCCGCACTCTCCATTCATCCTCTCCGATCCCGACCGCGTGCTGGCCCGGCTGGACACGTTCATCTCGGCCTACGGCGCGCGCGCGTCGCTCTACGAAACGTGGACGCACAACCCGAACCTGTTCCGCCTGTTGCTGCTGTTGTTCGACCGCTCGGAATTTCTTGCCGAGCTGGCCATCCGCACGCCCGACCTCGTGGACGAACTCGAACTCAGCGGTCGGCTACGTCGTTCCAAGAGCGCCGACGAAATCATGGCGGACCTGCGCCACGGCCTCGACGATGCGGACCAGAAACTCTGGATGCGCCGCTACCATCAGACCGAACTCATGCGCATCGCCTTGCGCGAAATCCTCGGCCTCGCCGATGTGGAGCGGAATTTCGCCGAACTCTCCGCGTTGGCGCGGGCGTGCGTGACCTACGCGCTGGAGGTTGCGATGCGGCAGCACAAGCTCAAGACGCCGCCGCTGGCGATCATCGGCCTCGGCAAACTCGGCGGCGACGAACTCACCTACGGCTCCGACTTGGACCTGGTGTTCGTTGCCGATCCGAAGGCGAAGCAGCCGGCCGATCTTCAGCAGCTTGCCATCGACGTGATGGCGTTGCTGTCGGACCGGACGGAGGCGGGGATTGTGTTCGAGACTGATGCGCGGCTGCGGCCCGACGGCGAAAAGGGTTTGCTTGTCAACTCGCTGACGGCCTACGAGGACTATTACCGGCGCCGCGCGCAGTTGTGGGAGTTGCAGGCGATGATGCGCAGCTCCTTCATTGCCGGCCACGCGGCGGTCGGCGCCGAGTTCCAAAAGCTCATTACCGGTCTGGCCGATTTCAGCCGGCCGCGCGCCGACATCGCGTGCTGGAGCGCGGACTGGCGGAAGGAAATCCACCGGATGCGCACGCGCATCGAGAAGGAACGCACGCCGCGTGGCAAGGAACGGCTCGCTTTCAAGACCGGCGCGGGCGGCCTGATCGATGCCGAGTTCATCGCGCAGACGTTGTGCCTCGCGCATCGCTGGCACGAGCCGAACACCCTGCGCGCGCTCGAACTCGCCCGCGACCACGGCGCGCTGGCGAAGCCCGATGCCGACGCGCTCATTGCCAATTACCGCCAGCTCCGGCGCGTCGAGGGCATCCTCCGGCGGTGGAGCATCGAGGGCGAAGTCGAGCTGCCCGATGATCCGCCGGCGCAATATCGCGTCGCCGTGCGCTGCGGATTTAAGAGCGCGGAAGCATTCTTGAAGGCGGTGGATGGCTGGCGCGCGGAAGTGCGGCGGGTTTACCAGCGGGTCTTCGCGGAGCGGGCGTGAAATTGATGTGCTGGCTTGTTGCTCCCTCCAAAGGCGTTGTGTATCTTCCGCGCCTTGATTGAGAGTTTTTCGACGCATGAGCAACGAAAAGAAGACAACCGCGCCGTCTGTCCCGGCTGACGAAACGCCGGTCGCCAGCGAGTCGGCACAGACGACGGCGGTCGCGGGCCCGGTGGCCGTGACGCTGCCGGCGGAGGAACTGGAGGAACTCAAGGCCCAGGCTGCGAAGGCTGATGAGCATTGGCAGCGCGTGCTGCGCACGGCGGCGGAGTTCGACAATTTCAAGAAACGCGCCGCACGCGAGCGCGACGACGCGATAAAGTTCGCCAGCCAGTCGCTGCTCGGCCGCCTGGTGCCCGTGCTCGATAACTTCGAGATGGCCCTCGCCGCTGCGACCAGCGCGCCGGGTGGTGGCAATGCCGAGTCGTTGAAGACGGGGGTGAACATGATCCTCGGTCAGTTCAAGTCGGTGCTTACCGAGGCGGGTCTGGAGGAGATCGACGCCACGGGGCAGGCGTTCAACCCGACGCTGCACGAGGCGGTGTCGGAGCAGGAAACCGCCGACGTGCCCGAGGGTCAAGTGGTGCAGCAACTGCGCAAGGGCTACAAGCTGCGCGAGCGGCTCTTACGCCCGGCGTCGGTAGTCGTGGCGAAGAAGCCGGCGAAGTGATGGCCATCAATTCTCAACTCTCAACCTTCAGCCGCTGAGATGGCCAAGCGCGATTACTACGAAATTCTCGGCGTGGGCAAGGACGCCTCCGAGGACGAGATCAAGAAGGCCTACCGCAAGCTGGCCATCAAATTTCACCCGGACAAAAATCCCGACGACAAACACGCCGAGGAGAAGTTCAAGGAACTCGGCGAGGCTTACGAGGCGTTGAGCGATCCGCAGAAGCGCGCGGCGTACGATCAATATGGCCACGCGGCGTTCGATGCGCGCGCGCGGGCTGGGCGCGCCAGCGGCTTCCACGATCCGTTCGAGATTTTTCGTGAGGTGTTCGGTGGCGGCGGAGGGGGCGGCAGCATTTTCGATGAACTCTTTGGGGGCGGCGGGCGCAGCGATCCCACCGGCCCGCAGCGCGGCGCGGATTTGCGCTACGACCTCGAAATCAGTTTCGAGGAGGCGGCGCTTGGTTGCGAGAAGGAGGTCACGGTCACCAAGGCCGAAACGTGCGAAGCCTGCCGCGGCAGCGGCGCGGAGGCGGGTTCCGGCCACAAGACTTGCGGGATGTGCAGCGGGCGCGGGCGCGTGATCATGGCGCGCGGGATTTTTTCGATCCAGCAAACGTGCCCCAAGTGCGAGGGCGCCGGGCGCGTGATCGAGAAACCATGCAAGTCGTGCCACGGCGCGGGCCGCAACGAGAAGTCGTCGAAGATCAAGATCAAGGTGCCCGCCGGCGTGGACACGGGCGCGCGGCTCCGCTCGTCGGGCAATGGCGAAGGCGGCCTGCGCGGCGGGCCGCATGGCGATCTCTACATTGTGCTGCACGCCCGCGAGCACGAAATTTTCGAACGGGACGGCGACGACCTGCTGTGCGTGGTGCCGATCAGCTTCGTGCAGGCCACGCT
>DATDFH010000741.1:0-5944 GCA_036522715.1 Verrucomicrobiia bacterium | reverse complement strand
GAGCCCCGCGAAGCCTTCGTTGCGCTCAACCTGATCGACCACGTCGGTCCGGTGCGCGTGCGGCAATTGCTCGAACACTTCGGCGACGCGCCCGCGATCCTCAACGCCTCGCGCGGTGAGCTCCTCCGCGTGCGCGGCATCGGCGAGGAGACGGCCGAGGCGATTGCGACGTGGGAGAAAAATGTTGATCTCGCGGCCGAGTTGAAGCGTATCACCGACTTCGGCTGCCGCATCGTCACCCAGCCGGATGAAGAATACCCGCCGATGCTCCGCGAGATTTACGACCCGCCGATCGCGCTCTACGTGAAGGGGCAGCTCACGCCCGCCGACAAGAACGCCGTCGCAATGGTCGGCTCGCGACAGACCACGCATTACGGCATCGAGGTCGCGCGCAAGCTCGGCTACCAACTCGCTTACACCGGAGTCACCGTCGTCAGCGGCGGCGCGCGCGGCATCGACACGGCGGCGCATCAGGGCGCGCTGGCCGGCAAGGGCCGCACCGTGGCCGTGCTCGGCACCGGCATCAACGTCGTCTTCCCGCCGGAGAATGCGGAACTTTTCGAGCGCATCGCGGCGAGCGGCGCGCTGGTCACGCAGTTTCCGTTCAATCGCAACGGCGACCGGCAGAGCTTCGCCATCCGCAACCGCATCATCGCCGGCATGACGCTTGGCACCGTCGTCGTCGAGGCCAACCTCACCAGCGGCGCGCTGATCACTGCGAACTTCGCCACCGAATACGGCCGGCAGGTCTTCGCGGTGCCCGGCCGCATCGACTCGCCGCGGAGCAAGGGTTGCCACGACTTGATCAAGAAGGGCGCAAAGCTCTGCGAGGGCGTGGAGGATATTCTCAGCGAGTTCGAATACCTCTTCCCCGCGAGCAATCGTCCGCCCTCCGCGTCGGAAACGGGCGTCCTGCCCGCGATCGCGCTGAACGAAAACGAGCAAAAGGCTTACGACGCGCTCAGCGAAGAGGAGTCCGCCGTGGACGAAGTGATCCGCCGCAGCGGCCTGCCCGCCTCGGCCGTGAACGTGGCGCTGTTCGGCTTGGAGATGAAGCGGTTGATCAGGCAGCTCCCGGGAAAACTTTTCGTGCGAAACCAGTGAGACGGCAGAGGCCAGTCCACATCCGTTCCGCTGCCGCGCGCCATGACCGTCGCCCGTCTCGCGCAGTTGAAGCCGTGATACTCGCTGGCGGATTAAGCACGCGCATGGGTCGCGACAAGGGGCGGCTGCGGGTCGGCGGACGGACGTTGCTGGCGCACATACGTGCGGCGGCGCGCGGCGCAGGACTCCGGGTGCGCGTGTTGCGGCGCGACGCGGTCCCGCGCTGCGGACCGCTGGGTGGAGTGTTCACGGCACTGAACGACGCAGGGGCCGACGTGCTTGTGTTCCTTTCGTGCGACCTGCCGTTTGTCGATCCACGCCAACTCGTGCGCGTCGCACGGAACGCGCGGCGTTGCGGAGCGACGTTCTTTGTGGACGGATCGGGGATGGTTGGCTTTCCGTTTGCGTTGCGCCGGGAATTGTTGCCGGTTGTCGCGGCACAGATTCAAAGGCGCCGTCTCTCGCTTCAAGAGCTGGCGCGTGCAACCCGTGCACAGCGCCTGCCGATTCCGCGCGGTGCAGCATGGCAGTGGTCCAACATCAACACGCCAGCCGATCTCACCACCGCACGTCGCCTGTTTCGCCAGCGGATGCAAACCCCGCTTGTCTCCGCGACGAAACTCGTTATTGTCGGCGCATGACTCGTCTCAGTTTCTTCGTTGCTGCTCTATGCGCGGCCGTTGTCGCGCCCGCTCGCGCCGACACCCTCCAACTCAAGGACAACTCCGCCATCACCGGGAAAGTGCTCGCCGAGAAGCGTGATCAGATCGTCGTCGACGTCGGCTACACTGTCCTGCTGGTGCCGCGCACCGAAGTCTCGAAGATCACGAAAGACGAGCCGGTAAAGCCAGCCAGCACAAAGGCTTCGCCGAAGACTACCAAGGCGAAGGCCGGCGCGTCGCCCGCGATGAGCAAAGGTTTCTACGGAACCTCCACCGGCGCGTTGCCCGAGCGCAGCGTGCGCGAACTGGTCCAGACGCTCGGCCAGTCGGTCGTGCAGGTCCGCACGCCCGGCGGACTCGGCTCCGGTTTTTTCATCAACGAAGACGGCTACCTCATCACCAACTTCCACGTCATCGAGGGCGAGACGAAAATTTCGCTCGAAGTCTATCAGCAGAAGGGCGGGCAGCTTGAGCGGAAGAACTACAAGGACGTCCGTATCATCGCGATGAACAAGTTCCAGGATCTCGCGCTGCTCAAGGTCGAGGACAAGGACGCCGGGAAGTTTTCGCCCGTGCCGATGGGCAATGCCGACATTCTGGCCGTGGGCGAGCGCGTGTTCGCCATCGGCAGCCCGCTCGGCCTGGAGCGCACCGTGACCGAGGGCATCGTCAGCACCAAGACCCGGCAGATGCAGGGCTCGCTCTACCTCCAGACCACGGCGCAGATCAACCCGGGCAACAGCGGCGGCCCGCTCTTCAACATGCGTGGCGAGGTCATCGGCGTGACCAACATGAAGATCACCTTTGGCGAGGGTCTGGGCTTCGCGATCCCGGTCGAACAGCTCATCCACTTCCTCGAACACCGCGATGCCTTTGCCTACGACTCGGACAATCCCGCCAATCCCTACCGCTACCTCGAACCGCCGAGCCGGCTGAAGCACGACAACGGCAAAAGGTCGGCGAAGTAGAACGCGCTTCGAGGTTCGTCTCCGCTGCGCAAAGAAACCTTTCCTCGGAGGCGGTGTGCATTATCTTGCCGCCGCTGATGCACGCACGCACATCGCCCGCTGAAAAGATTCCGACCGCCGCATGAAGATTCGCTTCGTCCTCCTCGCCGCCTTCGCCGTTTCGCTCGCCACGTTGTCCGCCGCGGTGCCGCCGCCGGAGAAATTGCTCCCGGCCGACACCGTTGCCGTCGTGACGGTACCTGATTGGGACAAGACCGTGGTGTTCTGGAACGGGTCGGCGAGCGGGCGGTTTTGGGATGACCCGGTGATGAAGGCGTTTCGCGACAAGTTCGAGAAACGTTTCCGCGAGGAAGTGGTCGAGCCGTGGGAACGCGACCTGGGCGTGAAGCTGGCCGATGTCGCCGGCCTCGCGCGCGGGCAGTTGACGCTCGGCGTGGTCAAGGGCGGCGAGAAGCCCGACGACCTGCGCGCGATCATCCTCCTGGATGCGAAGGACAAGAAGGACGCGCTGGCCGCCAAGCTCGCCGAGTTGAAAAAGAAATGGGTGGATGCCGGCAAGGAACTGAAAACCGAGAAAGTGCGCGATGTCGAGTTCACCACATTGCTCTGGCAGGGCACGAACAAGACGCCGTTTTCCCTGAAGCTCGGCGGCGAGAAACCCTCGGGCGCGGGCGGTGGCGACGGCGACGCCGCCGACCTCAAGCAGCAGACCGACGCGAAGCCGAAGAAATCGGAGATCACCCTTGGCATGTCGGACTCGCTGTTGCTCGTCGGCAGTTCGGCGAAGGAATTTGAAAAGGTGCTCGTGCGCCTGTCCGGCGGCTCCGTGCCCGCGCTGGCCGAAGTGCCGGAGTTCGAAGCCAATGCCGCCGCGATGTTCCGCGACGCGCGCGCCTACGCGTGGATCAACGCGAAACTCTTCATCGACCTGATCCTCAAACGCACCGACGCGGGCAACGACGCCCCAAACCGCGCCGCCAATCCCTTCGCGCCCGATCCGTCGAAAGTTCTCGATGCGCTCGGCCTGACCGGCCTCAAAACCATCGCCGCGCACCTCAGCGACACCGGCGACGGCGCGTTGTTCAACGTCTTCTTCGGCGCTCCCGAGAGCGCACGCAAAGGCATCTTCAAGGTCCTCATCGGAGAGGCGAAGGATTCCTCGCCGCCGCCGTTCGTGCCGGCCAACGCGACCAAGTTCACGCGCTGGCGCGCGGACGGAAAAAAGCTCTGGGCCACCATCGAGACTGCCCTCAGCGACATTTCCCCACCGCTCGCGGGCATGGTCCAGATGACCATCGAGGCTGCGGGCAAGGACAAGGACCCCGGCTTCGACCTCAAGAAGGCGCTCATCGGCAACCTCGGCGACGATATCATCAGCTACGAAAAACCGCCGCGCGGCACCACGCTCGCCGCCCTCAATTCGCCGCCCACGCTCTACCTTGTCGGCTCGCCCAACGCCGAGGGCATGGCGCAGGGTATGAAGGGCCTGATGGCCGTGTTCAATCCGCTCGGCGAAGTGAAGGACCGGGAGTTCCTCGGCCGCAAAGTCTTCACGGTGAAAATGGCGCCGACGCGCACGCCGCAGGGCGTGGTGGAACGCTCGCTCCATTTCTCGAATGGCAGTGGCTACCTCGCGCTGTCCAGCGACGAGGCCACCCTGGAGGAATTTCTCCGCAGCGCTGACAAAGGCGGCCGCGCTTTGCGCGAAACCGCCGGGTTGGGCGACGCCGCGCAACGTATCGGCGGCATGGGCACCGGCTGGTTCACGTACGAAAACCAGACCGAGACGATCCGTGTGTTTTTTGAGGCGGTGAAGAAGGATCCGGGCGCCCTTGAGAAAATGTTCAGCAACCCGCTCACCAGTGCGTTGCCCGGCGCGACACGGCCCGGCCAGCCTGGCGCGGCGCAGAAGGGCTTGAAGGACTGGTTCGATTTCAGCCTCCTCCCGCCGTTCGAGCAGGTCGCGAAATACTTCCACTTCGCCGTCAGCACCGGCAGCGGGCAGGGCGACGGCATCAGCCTCAAGACTCTCTTGCCCAGCCCGCCGCAGTTGAAGAAGTAGGGAAGACGCGTTGAGGCGAAAGCTGCCGCTTCAACGGTTCAAGGATCACTCCTGCGGATACAGGAGAATCCGGTCGTGGACGACGACGATGAGGTCGGGCTTCTTGTCGCCGGTCACATCGACGATGATCGCTTCGCGCGGTTCGGCGGAATCGCCGCGGCGGCTGCGGAAGGTGCGCTCCTCGAAGACCTGCCAGCGGTTCGCGGGCACAAGCTGGTGGGGCTTCTCGTAGGTCACGATGTCGAGGTAGTTCTTCGCCGTCTCCAGGAAGACGAGGTCCTTGCGGCCGTCGTTGTTGAGGTCGCCGGTCACCACGTCGTGCAGGCGGCCGTCCTTGATGGGCGTCTCGTAACCGTCGAGTTCGGCCAGCTCCCAGACCTTGCCCTTGAAGTTCATCCACGCGACTGCATTCGCGCCGACAAACGAAATCGTATTGGCCTTGCTGCCATCCATCGCCACCGGGCGCAACGCGGTGAAGTCGATTACGGGCAACTGCACGTTGCGCGCGGCCTGCCACACGCCCGCGGCATCGCGCTCGCACACGGTCAGCGCCTTGCGCTCGGCGTCGAGCAGCAGTAGGTAGGGCGTCTTGCCGCCGTTGGGCAGCGCGGCGGCGCTGGTGATGCGCGAGTTGCTCCCGGCGCCGTTGATCTGGTCCTTCACCACGAACGTCCAGCCGGGCTTGCTGTCGTCGCCCGACTTCGCCTCGCGCCGCAGCACGACCGCACGGACAAAATTTTTCTGGCCGAGGAGCAACTCATCTTTGCCGTCACCATCCACGTCGGCCGCGCCAGCCCACGGCTGGTCAACCACACCGCCGGGCGGGGCGACATCAACTTCTTCGAAATCCTTCCCCGCGATCTGGAGCAGCACCTTGATCTTTTCGTACGGCACGAGCACGACGAGATCGTCAAGGCCGTCCTGGTTGGCGTCGTGGACGATCACCGTGCTGGGATTGGACTTGAACGACTCTGAGAGCTTCTGCGTTTGCATCTTTCCGTCGGCGCTGCGGGTGACGAGCGAACGCTTTCCGTCCTGGTCGTTGACCACGGCGAGCACGGGCTTGCCGTCGCCGCGAAACTTCCCGACGGCGAGCACGAGCGGTTTGCCCTCGATCGGAAGGATCGTTGGAAACGCAATGCGGCCCT
>DATDFH010000740.1:0-4067 GCA_036522715.1 Verrucomicrobiia bacterium | reverse complement strand
CTTGCGTAGGCGCGTTTGGGCTCGCCGCGGTTTGCCAGACTTGCGGGTGCAGTTTATATTTCTCGAACAGCTTGAACGCGTCCTCGTGCGAACTCCAAAAGGCGAAGTAGCCGAGGCCGCGCTTCTGGTATTCCAAAATTTCCTGCTCGAAGGTCGGCACATGCTCCGGACGCCAGTCGTAGGCAATCTGCGGAATGCCAAGGCGCTTCACCATCTCCGCGCGCTCGGCCGGCCCGCGCTTCTTCGCGTCGAACGGCACGATGCACCACGCGACGAAGTTGCTGCGGGCGAAGAGCTGGTAGTCGCCAGCGCGCGCCGACGTCGGGGTCACTCCGAACAGGCATGCGAGCGCGAGCGCGAGTGCAAGTCGGGCATTCATTTTCCGAAGGAACTTTTGTGCATGGCGGAACTGCCGCAGTACAGCCATGAGCCCGCTCACACGAGCCGCCAGCCCTGGCGATATTCGCGCGTGATGAACTTATCGGCCTCGGGCACGTGCCAGTCGCGCATGGCCTTGGCATCCCACACGAGCTTGTGGCCGGTGCGGTAGGCGACGTTGCCGAGGTGGTTCGCCTCGGTAAGCCAGCCGGCGTAGTCGAAGTTCGAGAGCGCTTTCGGCCCGCCCTTGCAGGCGGCAATCCACTCGTGATGATGGTTCGCGCCGCGCGGGAAGAGTTGCGGCGGGCGGGTGAAGCCGGCGAAATCCTTCTCGGGCAGGAGGACGTGTTTGCCGTAGTCGGTGAGCAACATTCCCTTCGCGCCGATGAAGAGGACGCCGTCCTTCCACTGCGGAATCTTGTTCTCCTTCCAGACGGCCGGTTTGTCCTCGCCTTGATGCCAGACAACCTTGACCGGCGGAAAATCGCCGCGCTGGCCGTATTCATAAACCACCGTCAGTGACGCAGGCGCGATCTCCTTGTGGGCCGGCCGCGGATGATGCGCCTCGATGGTCAGCGGGGCCTGGAGCTTGAGCGCCCAGAATGCGAAGTCGTTCCAGTGCGAGCCGAGGTCGCTCATCGTGCCGTTGCCGAAATCCCACCAGCGATACCATTTTGGCCCAGGGAAATAGACCTCGTGATACGGCCGATCAGGCGCGGGCCCAAGCCACAGGTGCCAGTGCAACCCCGGCGGGAGCGGCATCGTCTCGGTCGGCCGCTCCACGACATAAACGCGGTCCTTGTTCGCTTCCGACGCTTCCTTGCTCTGAAGACCCCAAGCGCGCGAAACCCAGACGTGCGCCTCATGCACCGGGCCGACCGCGCCGGCGTGGATGAGTTCCACCACGCTGCGCATGTTGTCGCTGGCGTGCATCTGGGTGCCCATTTGCGTGGCGACCTTCGCCTTCGCGGCGGCCTCGCGGACGAGGCGCGCCTCCCAGACGTTGTGCGTGAGGGGCTTCTCGCAATAGACGTGTTTGCCCGCCTTGATCGCCATCATCGTCGCCAGCGCGTGCGTGTGCTCGCAGGTCGCCACCGTCACTGCGTCGAACTCCTTCGCGTGGTCGAAGAGCTTTCGGAAATCCACTTCCTTGCGCGCCTTGGGAAATTTCTCCGCGGCCTTGTCGAGATTCACCTCGTTGACGTCGCAGAACGCGACGAGGTTTTCGTTTTCGCAACCCTTGATGCTCGCCACGCCGCGTCCGCCGGAGCCGATGATGGCGACGTTGAGTTTGCTGTTGAGATTCTGCCCGCGCAGGAATGCCGGCGCGCCGAGGAGGGCAGAAGCGGCGAGGGCGGACTTGGCGAACTGGCGGCGGGAAAGGGCAGGGGACGACGAGGCGGATTTCATGCCGTGGAGAATGAACAAAGCCTGTGCGGAGGGCAATCGCGGTTTCGTGGGGAAAACGAAAACGCCCGCGGCCTTTCGGCGGCGGGCGTTGTGAAACTTTGCTACCCGGCCTACGCGAACAACTTCGTGACGGACTTGGCCTTCACGAGTTCGCGCGGCTGGTTGAGGTGGTTATAAACGATCGTCTCCGGGTCGATGCCGAAGGCGTGATAGATCGTGGCGAGCAGTTCGGTCGGGTGCACCGGGTCGCTCTTCGGGCTGGAGGCGGTCTTGTCAGACTCGCCGTGGACATAGCCGCGCTTGATGCCCGCGCCGGCAATGATGCTGGTGTAGCAATACGGCCAGTGGTCGCGACCGTCGGCGCTGTTGCTGTTGCCCGACGTGCTGACGCCGCGTTCGGGGCTGCGGCCGAATTCGCCCAGCGCCACGACGAGCGTCTCATCGAGCAGGCCGCGCTGGTCGAGGTCCTCGATGAATGCGCTGAAGCCCTTGTCGAGCATCGGGCCGGACTTGTCCTTCATACGCTCGGTGAGGCCCTGATGGTGATCCCACGAGTGATTGTCGGAGTTCGCCACCTTCGGCCAGATGACTTCGACGACGCGCGTGCCGGCTTCGACGAGGCGGCGCGCGAGCAGCAGGCTCTGGCCAAACGTGTTGCGGCCATAACGGTCGCGAAGCTTGTCGCTTTCGGCGGAGAGGTTGAAGGCATCACGCGCACGTCCAGAGACGATGAGATTGAGCGCGCGTTGATAATACTCGTCGAGGTTGTATTGGGCGGTGGCCTTTTCAATTTCGGGCATCGCCTCCTCGATGGCTTCGCGGAGTTTCGCGCGGCGCTGGAGGCGCATCGCGAAAACTTCCTGCGGCAGCTTGAGGTCCTCGGTCTTGATGCGCTCCATCTTCGACATGTCGAGGTCGTCGCCCTCGGGGAAGAGTGTGTAGGGATCGTAAGCCTTGCCGAGGAAGCCGGCGCTGCCGCCCTTGCCGACGACGTTTGACTCCTGCAATGGCCGCGGGAGCATCACGAACGGCAGCATCGGCTCGGTCACGGGCTTCAGGCGGATGATGTTCGAACCGAAGTTCGGGAAGTCCTTCGCGTTGGGCGGCTCGAGCTGGCCGGACGGGCTGACCTTGTCGGTCGTGTAGCCGGTCATGATCTGGTAGATCGCGGCGGTGTGGTTGAACAGGCCGTTGGGCGTGTAGCTCATCGAGCGGATCATGGTGAACTTGTCGTTCACCTTCGCGAGTTGCGGGATGATCTCGGTGAAGTTGACGCCGGGAATCTTCGTGGGGATGGGCTTGAACGCGCTGCGGATTTTCTCCGGCACGTTTTCCTTCGGGTCCCACAGGTCGAGGTGCGACGGGCCGCCCTGCATATAGACCATGATGACGCTCTTGGCCTTGCCCCAACCGGGGCCGCCGCCGGTCCTGGCGGTTTCCTTGGCGCTGGCGTTGAGCCGCAGCATCGAGCCGAGCGAGAGGCCGAGGATGCTGGAGCCGCCGATGCGCACGAGGTCGCGCCGCGTCATCTTCGCGTGCGTGTCGCAGAGGTCGGTGTTGAGTCCGCCGGGGATGCGAATCATAGGTCAGTCTTTCGTCGTGGTGTTGTGGTTAAACTGATACTCGTTTGGACGGTGGTTTGCGAGCTGGAAATCAACCTCATCGGTTGAACAGGAACGAGGGGTTGTTGATGAGCGCCCACGCGAGGTCCTGCGCACCGGTGAGGCGTTTGTTGGCCAGTTGCTTCGTACTCATCTCGGCGTCGGCGCGGAGTTGGACGAGCTTCGGGTCAATCGCCACGGGCTTCTCCGCGTTCGCGAGCGCCGCCTTCAACTCCGTGAGCTTCGGGTCCTCCGCCACGGGCTTCTTCGCGGTGGCGAGGGCTTGTTGCTTCTTCAACAGGCCCGTGTCCACCGTGCGGTAATAATCAGCCAGCGCCTTGTTCTGGGCGTCGAGGCGCTCGGCGGCAGGCGTCTTCACGATGCTGAGCACCTTCTCCGGCAGACCGATGTCGAGCGGGGTCTTGGAAGTCGTCAGCCAGAGCCGGAAGCGGCCAATCTGGAATCCGTCGCGGAAGCGGTGCTGGAGTGTGAAGGTGAGCGTCGTGCCCTTCGCGTCGCCGATGGGCTTGGCGAGGGAGAAGCGGGCGTAGTGCGGCGAGCCGGCTCCACCTCCGACCCCCCAGCCGTCGCGCTGGCCCTCGGCCTTGCCGTTGATCGCCTGTTTCACTTCGTATTTTGGCTGCGAGAAATCGGCGCGCGCGTCCTTGAACTGCGCCT
>DATDFH010000739.1:0-3084 GCA_036522715.1 Verrucomicrobiia bacterium | reverse complement strand
TGTGCTCGCGATTGGACTTGTTCCAGACGGGGACGACGGCGATGCCGAGATCCGCCGCCATCTGGCAGGCGCGGAGTTGCGCGCGCGCCTGGTGTGCGAAGCGGTCGCCCATGCCGAAGGAAAGTTTGCCGAGGGTCAGTGGTTTGCTCATAGATTGCTGCGATCTTGAAGCAGAGATTAACCGGAAATGCGGCCGGCGAATCAAAGCTTTCCGCGCGGGTGACGCGGGCGCTCCTGCCCGCCTGAAACCTTTCCCCACCGCACCGCCGTCTTTCCTCGAACCGATGTGGCCCGTGAATTTTGCTCGCCGGGCGCGCGTCGGCAATGAACTCTCTGACACCATGAAACCCACGCGACTTGTAACGACTCTCTTCGGTGCACTCCTCGTCGGCCTGCTGTCGCCACTCGCGGCGCATGCCCAGGAATCGGAAGCCAGGGCGATCATGCAGACTTCCGGCGTGAAGGGCGGCCTGGTTCTCCACCTCGGCATTGGCGATGGAAAGCTCACCGGCGCGCTAAAGGTCAGCGACAGCTTCCAGGTGCAGGGTTTGGACACCGATGCGAAGAAGGTCGCCGCGGCGCGCGAGGCGATTTTCGCGAGCGGCAAATACGGCCCGGTGAGCTTGGACAAGTTCGACGGCAAGGTCCTTCCCTACATCGACAATCTCATCAACCTCATCGTCGCTGAAGACCTTGGTGCAGTGACGCGCGACGAGGCGTTGCGCGTGCTTGTGCCGAAGGGCGTCCTGCTTACCAAGGAAGGCGGCGCGTGGAAGAAGACGGTGAAGCCCAAGCCCACCGACATTGACGACTGGACGCACTATTACTACGACGCGAAGGGCAACGCGGTCTCGAAAGACCTCCAGGTCGGTCCGCCCGAGCGGCTCCAGTGGGTCGGTAGCCCGCGCTGGTCGCGGCATCACGACCGCATGTCGAGCCTCAGCGCGCAGGTCAGCGCCAACGGCCGGCTCATCTACATCATGGACGAAGGCTCGCGCATTTCCATCCTCTTGCCGTCGCACTGGAACATCATCGCGCGCGACGGTTTCAACGGCACGATCCTCTGGAAGAAATCCATTCCCAAGTGGCAGGACCACATGTGGCCGCTCAAGACCGGCCCGACGCAACTCACCCGCCGCCTCGTCGGCGATGGCGACCGTATTTACGTCACGCCCGAGCTCGAAGGCCCGGTCGTCTGCCTCGACGGCGCAACGGGTAACGAGATTCGCACCTACGCCGAGACGAAAGGCGCGGAGGAAATTCTCCACGTCAACGGCGTGCTCTACCTGCTCGTGAATCCGGGTCAATGGGCGCTAAACGAATACGCGCCGAAGCTCCAGAGCGACCAAGGCCGCGTCGCCAACGAATACGAGTGGGACCACAAGCCGCGCGTGCTCATGGCCGTCCACGCCGACTCCGGCAAGGTGCTCTGGAAGCAGGAAGCCAAGTGCGCGCCCATCACGCTCGGCACCGACGGCAAGCGCGTGGTGTTTTACGACGGCGACCACGTCGTCTGCCTCGACGCAGTGAGCGGCAAGCAGCAGTGGGCCAGCCAGGAGCAGGGCAAGCGCAAGCTCATCGAGTACAACTTCGGCCCGCGTGTGGTCATCTACGAGGACGTGGTTCTTTACGCCGGTGGCGACGGAGTCGAGCGCGGTCTCGATCTCAAGACCGGAAAAATCCTCTGGGGCGGCACGCACGAAAAATCCGGCTACCGTTCGCCGGAGGACCTCATCGTTTCCGGCGGCCTCGTGTGGAATGCGGGCACGACTTCCGGCGGGCAGAGCGGCGAATTCACCGGCCGCGATCCACGCACGGGCGACGTGAAGAAAAAGTTTTTACCCGACGTGGAGTGTTACTGGTTCCACCACCGCTGTTACATTGCGAAGGCGACGGAGAATTTCATCATTCCCTCGCGCACCGGCATCGAGTACGTGGACTTCCGGAAGGAGCACTGGGACATCAACCATTGGGTGCGCGCCTCGTGCCTCTACGGCGTGCTGCCGGCCAACGGCCTGACTTACGCCGGGCCGCACAATTGCGCGTGCTATCCCGAGGCAAAGCTCGATGGCATGAACGCAATGGCCTCCGGCTCGCGCTCGCCGCATCCCAAGGCGCTCGCGGATGAGCAGCGGCTCGAACACGGTCCCGCGTGGGCCCAGCCGATCCCCGAGACCGCGGCCGACGTGAAGGACTGGCCGACGTATCGTCACGACCCGGCGCGCAGCGGCTACTCCGGCCAGCCGTTGCTCGACGACCTCGGCAAGGCATGGGAAATCAATCTTCCCGGCCCGCTCTCGGCGGTGACGGTCGCAGCGGGCAAAGCCTTCGTCTCGCAGGTTGATGCTCACACACTCCACGCGCTCGACGCGGCGACGGGCAAACCGCTTTGGCATTTCATCGCCGGCGCGCGCATCGACTCCCCGCCGACGTACTGGAAGGGCCGCGTGCTGTTCGGCGGCAAGGACGGCTGGGTGTATTGCCTGCGCGCGACCGACGGCGCGCTCGTGTGGCGCTTCCAGGCCGCGCCGAGTCTGCGGCATCACGCAGCGTGGGAGCAGATTGAAAGCGTGTGGCCGGTTCACGGCAGCGTGCTCGTTGAGAACGACACCGTGAGTTGCGTCGCGGGCCGATCGGTGTTTCTTGATGACGGGCTGCGCTTCGTGAAACTCGACGCCGCGACTGGCAAGAAACTCGCGGAGGTTAATTACGACGACAAGGACCCCGACACCGGGAAGGATTTGCAGACGTTGCACAAGACGCTCCAGATGCCCGTCGGTTTGAATGACATTCTTTCGAGCGATGGCAAGACGATGTATCTGCGCTCGCAAAAAATCGCCGCCGACGGCAAGCGCATTGACATTGCGCCCGTCAGCGGCAACGCCGCCGAGCAGGGCGGGGCGCAGAAGGGCGAGGGCGCGCATCTTTTCGCACCGACGGGCTTCCTCGACGACACGTGGTTCCACCGCAGCTACTGGGTCTATGGCAAACACTTCGCCGGCGGCCACAACGGCTATTACCAGGCCGGCAAATACACGCCCTCGGGCAGGATGCTCGTGCACGACGACCAGAACGTCTATGGCT
>DATDFH010000738.1:0-2753 GCA_036522715.1 Verrucomicrobiia bacterium | reverse complement strand
AGGTCGATTGGCACAAACTCGCGGCGACCGTGCGCCTGGGTGTGCGCTTCCTCGACGACGTGATCGAGATCAACAAGTATCCGCTCCCGGAGGTCGAGCACGCCGCGCGCGCCAGCCGCAAGATCGGCCTGGGCGTGATGGGTTTTGCCGAGCTGCTCATCCGGCTCGGCATTTCCTACGACTCGGCGCAGGCGGTCGAGTTCGCGGAGCGATTGATGGGATTCATCGACGAGGAAGCGATGAAGGCGTCCCAGGCGCTGGCTGGGGAACGGGGTGTGTTTCCGAACTGGGAGCGGAGCACCTTTGCCGCGCGCGGATTGAAGTTGCGCAACGCGACGTGCACCGCGATCGCGCCCACGGGCACCATCGGCATCATCGCCGACACCACGCCGGGCATCGAGCCGCTCTTTGCGCTGGCGTATCGGCGCACCAACGTGCTCGACGGCCAGACGCTCACGGAAGTGAATCCGTTGTTGCTCGAACATCTGGAGCGACGCGGGTTGGACGCGAAATTCGTGGTGAAGGAAATTCTTGCCTCCGGCCGTTTGCAGGACGCGCGCGAAGTGCCCGACGATTTGAAGTCCCTCTTCATCACCGCGCTCGACATCGCCCCGGACCGGCACTTGCAAATCCAGGCCGCCTTCCAGCGGCACGTGGACAACTCCGTCTCCAAGACGATCAACCTCCCGCAGGACGCGACTGAGCAGGATGTCGAGCACGCGTATCTGCGCGCGTGGGAGCTTGGCCTCAAGGGCATCACGATCTATCGCTACGGCAGCAAGGCCTCGCAGGTGCTCGAACTCGGCGCCGGCGAGACGGCCGGTCCGCCCGGGCATTCGTCGCGCTGCGATCCGGACGAGTGCCGCGTTTGAAGCCTACAAACGATTTCGGGTTGCGATGGTTTCGGAGGGGGCGTAGTAGTCGTCCAACGACCAACCTCAACCGAAAAGACCGTCATGCCAAAATTCGTGATCGAACGTGAAATCCCCGGCGCCGGCAAGCTGACGCCGGATCAACTCCAGGGTGTCGCCCAAAAATCCTGTTCCGTCCTCAACAAGCTCGGCTCGCAAATCCAGTGGCTGGAAAGCTACGTGACCGACGACAAGATTTATTGCGTCTATATCGCGCCGAACGAGGAGATGGTGCGTGAGCACGCAAAGCTCGGTGGCTTTCCTGCCAACCGCATCTCACAGGTGCGCGCGATCATTGACCCGGCCACGGCGGGGTGAACGGAAGGCAGTTGGAACAGTGAGCGATGAGTTGTTTCCCTCCGGGCCGTGGGTGGGGTTTTACCAGCAAGGCCCGCAGCGCGCGAAGCACCGCATGGAACTGGGCCTGACGTTCGCCAATGGCAACGTGCGCGGCGAAGGCATCGACTGCATCGGGCGCTTCCTCATCGCGGGCCGCTTCGATGCCGCGACCCGCGAGTGCCACTGGACCAGGACCTACATCGGCGCGCATGATGTTTTCTATCGCGGCTTTCGCGAGGGCAAAAGTATCTGGGGAACATGGGAGATCGGCGTTTTCGATCACGGCGGCTTTCACATCTGGCCGCGCGCTGCGGGTGAAGGCGACGCGGCTGCTGAATCCGCTGTGCAAGAGGAGCGGGTCGAGGCAGTCGCGACAGAAGTGACGCCCGGTGCGACGTTCACTCCAGCCAGACTGGCATCGTGAACGCGCCGTTCGCGGCGATGTCCCACACTTCGAAGCGCACCCACTTCCGCCCGCGCAAGCCGGGTAGCGAGGCGAGCGTGCGCTTGCCGAACGCGCTCGTGTCGGCGAGTTCGATCCGTTCGCGGTAAACCTTTGCGCCGTCGCCGGAGATTACTTCGGCAAACTTCAGCGGGAAGGTCCAGTCGAGTTCCACGCGCACCTCGGGCCTCGCCGTGGCCTTCAAGCTCTCACCGCTGCGTTTGCCGGTCACGGTGAAATCGCGGATCAACACCTCGCCGGTGGTGACGAAGAATTTTCCGGCGCTCAACGCGTCGAGAACCGGCTGCCAGCCGTCGTCGAATCGTGGCAGGCGCGCGAGCCGGAGGTAGTTCACGTTCATATGGCCGTAGAGTTCGTGAAAGTGCGTGAGCTTGAACACATCGACTTCGCCCGGCGTGTATTTGCGCTGGCCCCAGTTGGCCATGTCATCGAGCAGGTCGAGCACGCGCTCGCCGAGTCGTTCGCGCGAGAGGTCGGCGGGCATCGCCTTCCACGCGCCGCCGAGCCAGCGGTCGGAGAGGTAATAGTCCTCGTGACGAAAGGCGTCGGGCGTCCAACTCGAGGCCTTGATGCGCGGATGGGCCGACCAGCCGAGGCCGCGCTCGCGTTTGAGCAACTCGAACATGTCGGCCGCGCTGCCGACGTGATGGACGGTGCCGTATTGCGGATGCGTCTCCGCGAACGCCTGACCGGATTGCCGCACCTGCGTCCAATAGACCGGTTTGGGGAACAGGCTCATCCAATGGCCGGGATGCTGGTTGGGTTTGCTGATGCCGTAGATGCCGCTGACTTCCTCGCCGGGAATGAGGAGAAAGTCGCGGTCCGACAGGCGTCGGCATTCGGAGAACATCGCCTCCATTTCGGGCAGGCGCAGCGGGCCCGGATCCTTCTGGTGGCCGTCGCCGTGGAAGTCGCCGAGGTGGACGGCGCTTACGCCCATGTTCTTGAACAGCCCGACGAATTCCGGCACGGGCAGCGCGGAGATGCCCTTCTCGCGCTGTTGCATCGCGCTCACGCCAACGGCCATGTGGTAGTGGCTT
>DATDFH010000737.1:0-2867 GCA_036522715.1 Verrucomicrobiia bacterium | reverse complement strand
GCCGCCATTGCCGTAGGCGAAATGCTTCAGCGAGGCGTCCATGATTTTCACGCCTTCTTCGCGGAAGCCGCCGCCGATCAGGACCAATGCGAGTTGAAACCCGCGCTTCGGCTCGTCGGCGAGTATGTAGTGCCGGGGCGTATTCGGTGTGCTGTGGGCCAGGCACGCGGGGCCGGTGTTCGGCTCCGTCATCGGCGCGATGCAATTGAGCGCGAACGTCTGCGCCTTGCGGGTCGCCGCGTCGAGCTTCGGCTCGCGATACGCGGCGTTGAAGTGCTGCAATTCCATCAGCTCGTGCGTCGTGAGCATGAAGTAGCCGAGGATGTCCTTGTCCTTCGGATCCTTACCGTCGAGGTTGTAATGCCAGAAGCCGTCCGCGAGCTGCGCGGGAATGATCTGGCCATAGACACACTTGTCGGTCTTCTGTCTGAGCCGCTTGGCGAGGTCCGGCGCGAGGTCGCGCAACGCCTCGGCGAGCATCCCGGTGCCCATCGCGACGGCGGCGCACTTGTTGATGATGGACGGCTTGTCCATCGGCACCTTCGGTTCGCCGGTCTTCACGTCAATGTCCTGCGACCACCAGCCCTTCTCGTTCCACGGAAAATCGTCGAGCACCTTGCCGACGTATTTCAAATCCTCCGCGCGCCCGCCTTCCTTGTGGAGAATGTAACCCACCGCCGCCGTGTAGAAGCCCAGCGCCGGCGGCCCGCCGCCCGTGAACTTCTTGCCGCCTTCCTTTTCCTTCTCCTTGATCGGCAGCACGCCGAATTTCGTCGCGCGCATGTCTTTCAAGATGCGGTCCACGAGCGAGAGCGCCGCCTTGCGGAAACGCGGGTCGCCCGTGGCTTCAAACAGCCGGTAAAACGCGAGCGCCTCCTCGCCATCGCCGCCCTTGCCCTTCAACTCCACGACCGAGCCATCGGGGCGGAGCAGCAGGTTCAAATGCCGCGTCGTCGCCGCGAGCAGGCGCGACTTGAGCGCGGCCATGTCTGCGGCAGGACGTGACGCGGCGACTTCGGCGCTGATGCCGCGGAGGGAAGACAGACAGAGGAGCGCGAAGAGGGAGCTGAAGATTCGGATGGTTTTCATTGATTGGGTGCCGGCTTGCCGGCGCGGACGAACTCCTCCTCAGACAGAACGGCGTCGTGATTGGTATCAAAGTTTTTGAACCGCTGCTCGGCGTCCTCTTTCTTGCCGAGACCGGCCTTGTATTCCTCGAACGAGAGCTTGCCGTCGCCGTCCTTGTCCCAGCGCTTGAAGATCGCAGCACGGTCGAGCGTGGTGGCTTTCGGGTTCGCTTTTGCTGCTTTCTTCACCTTGCGCGGAGCGTCCTGCGGTTTGCCGGTTGTGGCGACCGCGTCCCGCGCTTTGCTCGGCGGCAGCGTCTTGACCCACGCGAGCGCCTTGGCGGTGAGTGATTTCACGAGGTCGGGATTCGCCGCCGCCACATCGTGCTCCTCGCTGATGTCCTTCGGGATGTTGAAAAGTTCCGCGCGCGTGCCGTCGTGGTTCACGAAGAGTTTCCAATCGCCGTCGCGCACCGCGAGCATGGACGGCATGTAACCGCCTTCCTTGCCGCCTTGCACGTTGAAGAGCCATTCCCAGTGCAGCGGCTTCGTGCGCGCGCGCGGTTGGCCGAGCCAGATGTCGCTCACGTCTTCGCCATCCGGCTGCACGCTCGCGGGCACGGTGACGCCGACGAGCTTGCAGATCGTCGGCAGAAAATCCACGCCGCCGATCACGCTCGTCTCGTCGCGACGCCCCGCGGCGACATGCCCGGGCCAGCGCAACAGGCCGAACGTGCGGATGCCGCCCTCATACATGCTGCGCTTGCGCGCGCGCAACGGACCGGTGTTGCCCACGCCGCCGTTGGACGCGTTGCCGACGCGGTAATCCTCCGCGCCATTGTCACTGGAGTAGAAGATGATCGTGTTGTCCGTGAGCTTCAGCTCGTCGAGCGCGGCGAAGAGGCGGCCGAGTTGCGTGTCGAGATCGGTGAGCGACGCGCAGAAGACCTGCATCTGACTTTTCAGGTCCTTGGCATTGGCGAGGTAATCCTGCATCCAGCGGCCGAAGCCCGGAGCGTTCGCGCTCGGCGCGAGGTCGGCATATACGGCGAGTTGCTCTGGCGTCGGTTTGAGGGGCGCGTGAGGCAGCAGCGTCCATACGTTCGCGTAGAACGGCCCGCCCTTGTGCTCGCGAATAAACTTGATCGTCTCGTCCACGATCAGCGCGGTGGACTTCGCGCGGAAGTAAGGCTCCTTCGCCTCGTCGCCGAGTTGGGGGCCGTTCGAGTTCACCGTCTTCGAAACGTCGAAGCCATAATCACTCGGCGGCGGCGCGCCGGTGCCGTTGCCGAGATGCCATTTTCCAAAGTGCGCCGTCGCGTAGCCGGCGCCCTTGAGCAGCCGTGGCAGCGTGGTGACCTGCGGGTCGAGCCAGTCAGGCATCGAGCGCCCGGCGTTCTGCTCGTGCGTGGCGAAGTGGCCGTGAACCAGATGACGCGCCGGGGAATGCGCAGTCATGAACGCGGTGCGGCTCGGCGAGCAGACCGTCGCCGCGACGTAAAACTGCCGGAACCACGTGCTCTGGCTCGCGAACTTGTCGAGGTTCGGCGTCTTCACATACGGATGGCCGGCGAAGTGCGCGTCGTTCCACCCTTGGTCATCGGTGAGGATGAAGATGACGTTGGGCGGTTTCGCCGCGTGTGCGGCGGAGAGTTGGCCGCAAAGAACGCAAAGGAGCGCAAAGAGCAGCGGGATGAGGAGGCGTTTCATAAAGCGGGAGGGAATTTAGTTGGCGGCTTTTTTCTTCTTCTTTTTCTTTTTTGGCGGCGTTCCGTCCGACGGCTTTTCTTTGGACGCCAC
>DATDFH010000736.1:0-5125 GCA_036522715.1 Verrucomicrobiia bacterium | reverse complement strand
ACTGAGGCCGAGCGCCGCCTTGCACTTCGCGAACGCGGAGAAGGGCGTGGCGCTCTTTTCGAGCAAGGTCTTCTTCAAATCGGCGGCGGTGAAGCCCGGACTACTGCGCGTTTCGAGCCGCAATTTCGCGCAGCGGAAATTTGCCTGAGTGAGCGGCTCCCGCTTTGTCGCCTTCCACGCCGCGACCATTCCCTCGTGGAGCCGAGCGGCGAGCATCGGGCGGTTCTCCAGCGAGCCGTCATTGTATCTGCCGGCCGTTACGTTGCCGCTGCAACCGCTTGCGTAAACCTGAAACACCGACGGCTCCTCCGCCTGACGTCGCGCGCGCGACATGCCGGGAAAATCTGCCGAGACTTCGCTGCCGCCGTAGTACGACATCGGATGCGTGGCGTAACAACTCAGCGCCGCCAGCGCCCGGCCGCCGTCCCAAAAGCTGATCGTCTTCAGCCACGGATCAATCGTGCCGTCGTCCGCGTCGCGATACGCCGGGGTTTTTCCGCTGTTGCTGCCGCGGCCGTAATCCACGCGGCCATCCGGGCGGACGATCCGGCGATTCGACGCGACACCGCTAACGCGCCCCTGGCCCAGCCCGAGGTGCGAGATGGACCGCGGCTTTTTCATCGCGTCGTGCAACGCCTGCGCCGTGCGCTGGACCGTGGACTCATGAAAATCCAGCTCGATGACCTTCGAGTCCATACCGGCTTCCTCGATGATCCGCTGTGCACGCAGATCGGCGATGGGCGCGTCATGCTGGTGGACGCAACTCACGAGAACGCGTTCCGGCGTCGTGCCCGCGGCGGCGGCGAGCACCGTGCGCCAGCGGTCGTAGGCGTCGTTGCGAATCTCCAGCCAATCGACTGACACGAACACCAGCGGAGCGTCGCCGCCGAGCAGAGCGAAGCCACGCGCCGAAAGCGGATCGACGATGCGCTTGGCCGGCTTCAACGCGAAGAGCATCGAACCCAACGGCGGCGTCACGTCGGCGTTGAAGGTGGCGAGTTGGAAGGCGCGACGCTTGGCGGCCGGCGCGGCCAGGAGCGGTTGTGCGAATGGCAGCGCTGCCGACCCAACCGCAGCGCGCTTGAGGAAAGTTCTCCGAGTCACTGGTGGGCGGATTCCCCTTTCATGCTTCACTCTTCAACGCTTCAACGTCTGGCGGTCGCTGGGTTGGTGCCGGCGGCGAGGAGCGGTTGAAGTTTCGCCACACGAGAATCCAGTAGGCGGGTGCGAGCCACGCCGTCGCCGCGGTCGCCAGCAGCGGGAGCGAGAGCAGCACGAAGCCAATGAGCACGATGCGCGAGCGCCGCGTTCCGGGCAGCACGCCCGCGCGCCAGACCTGGCCTTCGGAAAACGCGGTCAGGTAGGGCATCCAGTTGTTGTACTGGCCGACGGCGGCGTTGCAGTGCGGGCAGAAGTAGGCGTCCGGCGAGTGCGGCGTCAGGCAGTGCAGGCACACGAGCGATTCCTCCGCGGTGGCGTCGCCGGCGGGAACCTCACTCGGAACACCCTCCCACGGATCGGGTTTGGCCGGCGAAGCGCGGACCCAAACCGTGAACAGATAAATGCCCGCGGCCAAAAACATGAAGACCGCGAGGAGTTCCTCGAACGGGATTGGGTTGTTCCCGGAGATGGGCACGGGAGAGTTTTAACATCACCAGGTCACGAGCGCAAACGCATGCGGCTACCGTAGGCGCGATCACGCGCGAGGCGCGGCTGCGTTCGTGGAAGCTCGTGTTGGTCGCGACGACGGCGTGGGCGGGCATCTCGAAACCAGGCAATTCGCTGGCGCGCAGCCTGCCCTGAATTGACTTCCACGGCCGCCTCGGGGAATTTCGCTTCATGGCGCACATCGAAACCAAGCACTACGAGGCAATCATCAAGCGGCAACTCCGCTCCGGCCGGGCCACGAGCAGGACCGAAGTGATTCACCAGGCGCTCGAACTGTTGGACGCTGCCACGCGGGGCGGCGGACCGCCCCGATCCACCTTCGAAGGGCGGGAGGACCTTGAGAAGATGGTTCTCGCGGGCTTCCGCTCCGGCCCATCACTGCCGATGACCGAGGAGCGTTGGGCGAAGATCCGGGGGAAGAAGTGAGTTACACCACGCGGCCCCAAGTTGATCTGGACTTGATCGACGGGCGGGAATGGATCGCGCGGGACAATCCAGCGGCGGCGGACGCATTCATCGACGCCGCCCGGGAAACCTTTGAGCGGCTCTCGCAGTTCCCCGAATTTGGGCCGCTCGCGCGATTCCGCAATTCGGAACTGGCCGACGTACGTTTCACCCTCGTCTCGCCGCCGTTCCAAAGATGGCTCGTGTTTTACCGGGTCACCGGGGGCAGCGTGGACATCGGCCGTGTGATCTACGGAGCCAGGAACTGGCGGGAGGAGCCGGAGCGGTTTTTCTAAACCGAACGGACGGCGTGCTCGCGACATTGCCTCTGCCGCATTCAAGCAGGCCCAACGCGCCTTCTCTCATTTCACCACCGGCGCGATCACACGCGAGGCGTGGCCGCGTTCGTGGAAGATCGTGTTGGTCGCGACGACGGCGTTGGCGGGCAGCTCGAAACCGAGCGCCTCGCCGGTCTGCGGGTTCGGTTCGAAAAACGGCGCGCCGGTGCTGGCGACGGTGACGCGGATGCGATGGCCGGTGTTGAAGATCTGGCTCAAGGAGCCGACATCGAACGCGACCTTGGTCACCTTGCCGGGCTTCAGCAGGACTTCCTTCTCCCAACCTTCGCGGAAACGCGTGCGGCGGATGTAATCCATGATGAGAATGCTGCGGCCGTCGGGATACACGTCGCTCACGCGCACGATGAAGTCGGTGTCCTTCGCGGTGGACGCGACGTAAAGCTCGGCGCGCACCTTGCCGGTCCATTCGACCGGAGCGGCGAGCGGCGCGGTGGTGAAGGTGCGCACTTCCTTTTGTTCCTCGAACTTCCGCGCGTCGCGGGCGCCGGGGAAACTGCGGCCGGGAATCTCCATCGGATGCCGCGGATCGCTGACGTAGGGCGTGGAGGATTTCGCGGCGCGCGGTTGGTCGGTCGAGAGGCCGCCGGCATCCTGCAAGTAGTAGGCGGTGTCCTTCGAATCGGGCGGCCACGCGTCGGCGGTGCGCCAGACGTTGCCGGGCGTGCCGGGTTCGTTGACCGCGCCCATGACGTAGTAGCGCACGCGTGCGTCGTTCTCGACGCCGGTGCGGATGCCTTTAAGCCAGTAGTCGAACCAGCGCACCATGTGCTTCTGAGTGTCGAAGCGCGCATCCTCCGGGTAAATCATTTCGCCGATCTTGTTCGATTTCGGCAGGCCGCCGTGCAGCCACGGGCCGAGGACGAGTTGCTGCTGGCCGCGCGAGTTCGGCCCGCCCTTCGATTGCCGGCCGCGAAAACTTTCGATGCTCCCGACGGACATGAAGTCATACCAGCTCCCGATGGTGAAGCACGGCACGTTCATGCGGTCGAAGTGCAGCGCGCAATTCTCCGCGGCCCAGTAGGCGTCGTAGGCCGGGTGGGCGAACCATTCAACTTGCAGCGCGCGGTTGTCGGCGGGATTGCGGCAGACCTCGTCCATCTGCGTGAAGCGCCCCGGCCGGTAGATGCCGCCGATGCGGTAGCCCTCGTGGAAAAGGCTCAGGCCGGTGTCGGTCATGTATTGCGCAACGAGGTGCGGCGGCGCGGCGACGGCGAGGAAGTTTTGCGCGAACCCGCCCTGCGATCCGCCAAAGGTGCCGATGCGCCCGGTGCTCCACGGCTGTTTCGCGAACCACTCGACAAGATCGTAGCCGTCCTGCAACTCGCCCCAGCCGAGCGCACGGTAGCCGACCCACTTGCCCTCGCTCAATTGCGCGCCGCGAAAACTCACGCGCGCCGCGACGTAACCGTGTGAGGCGAGCGCCGCGAGTTCCTTCCGCGAGCCGGCGCTGGTGATCACCGCGTAACGCTGCTCGAAAATCACCGGCCAGCGGCCGTTGCCCGCCGGGAAATACACGTAAGCCGAGAGGCGTGTGCCATCGCGCATCGGAATCATGAGGTGCTCCTCGCGGACGGAGCCGAGGTCGAGCTTGGGCAGTTCGGCGGCGGAGGCGGAGAAAGCTGCGACCGCGAAGAACAGCGGCGCGACGCCGGCACGCGTGCGGGGCGATTGCTCAACGCGCTTCTGGCGCCTCGCTGGAAGCTCCAATCGTTCTCTCAAGCGGCAGATTTTCATAATGGAAAAAAGAACTGCCGGCGTCCCGCCGGCAGCACGTTGAGTCGAGCCCGAATCACTGCGCCATCACTTTTTCTTCGGCGCGGCCTTGGGTGCTGCGGCCTGGCCCTCTTTTACCTGGAGAAATTTCAGTCCCAGCCCGTTCGGCGCGGGGTCGCCAATCGGATGGCCGAACTTGCCGGCGTTCCAGCCTTGCGGGCCTTCCTTCTTCGCGTCCACGGCCAGCGGGAGGAAATGCAGCGTGAAGTCGCCCTTCGCGGCGTCGGTGGCCTCCATTCGCACTTGCGTGGCGCTCTTGGCGAAGATCGCGTCGATCTTCTTCGCGTTGTCGCCCTTCGCGTAGTCGGGGACTTTGACCTTGAGCGAGGCGGCGTATTTGTTCGCGTGCTGCGGCGGGGCGTCGGCGATGGCCTGCGCGATCTGGTGGTAGCTGGAGACGTGCGTGTCGAAGGAGATGTTCGCGTAGCCAGTGGCGGAATCCATCTTCACGGCGGTCACGCTCTTGACCTTCTTCACCGACTCGGTGATGGCGTCCACGCAATTGCCGCATTCGACGCCCGAGATGAAGAACGTCGCGGTGACTGGATGCGGAACGAATTCCTTCTTTTCCGCGGCAAGGGCGGAGGCGGAGAGCGCGGCGATTGAGAACAATGCGATGAGGGAGTGTTTCATGTTGAATTGAGTTTCGGTTTTCGACTGCGACGGCCGGGCGGAAATTCAGCGGCGCTCACGCCAGCTTCACCTTCACGCTGTTCCCCTTGATGCGCGTGCGGTTGAGTTTGGAGATGATGGCGTGCGCGTGTTCGCTGGTCACATCGACGAAAAGATGCCGGTCGCGGATGTCCACGACGCCGACGGTGCCGGTGGGCAGGCCCGTTTCACCGAGGATCGCCCCGACCACGTCGCCGGGTTGCCCGCCC
>DATDFH010000735.1:0-9784 GCA_036522715.1 Verrucomicrobiia bacterium | reverse complement strand
AGCGAGCCGTTATTGCAGACGATGCGGTAGTGGTTCCACTCCGGCGTGCCCTTGCTGAATTCGCCCGAGGGAAAACTGCGCGAGCCGTGGCTGCGTCCGATGGGTTTCATCGTCGCGCCATGGATCGGAAACACGTCGCCGTGCGTTGTGAACCAGTCGGACTTTTTGCCGGTGCGTTTCTCGAATTCAGTCGCGTAGCCATGATCGAGCACCTGCACCTCGATGCCGCGCAGGAACGGCACGCCCGGCGCGCTGATCGGCGAACCCCAGATGAACACACCCGAGTTGCCGCCGAACTGGAGATGCCGCCACTCGACTTCCAGAATGAAGTTCTCGTACTGCCGCGTCGTGCGCAGCGCGCCAGTGGGTTTGCCGGTGCAATGGATCACGCCCTCGCGCACCGTCCACGTCTCCGGCGCGCAGTTGATGTTGGTCCAACCGGCGAGATCGCGACCGTTGAACATCGATACGAAGCCGTTTTGATCGGCGGCGAACGCGGGCGCGGTAAATACAAGCAGTGAGAAGAGAAACAGGCGGTTCATGTCGCCGAGCCTGCCAGTGCGCGGCGCGAAATGCACGCTCTCTCTCCCACCTTCGAGGCAGCCTGCGTTAAAGCCCCTTACCCGCCGGCCAGATTTCGAACAACGAGTCCCGCGGCGGCGAATCCGAATGCGCCCGTCACAAACGTCGCCGAACCGAGGCCGAGGTTGCAGTTGAGCTTTCGTTCCTCGTCCACGTCCGCTTCGGCGAGCGACGCACATATGCTGCCGTCTCTCGCGGGATACACCGGCGGCTCCGGCGAGAAAACGCACTCGATGCCGAACTTTTTTCCGCCGCGCGGAAAGCCGTGCTTCTCGCGCAGGCGACTGCGCACTTCACTGAGCAACCGGTCGTGCGTTACGTGCGCGAGATCGTCCACGCGCACGGCTGTAGCGTCGCGTCGTCCGCCTGCTGCACCGCATACGATGACCGGAAGCGCCTTGGCCCCGCACGCAACGATGAGCCGGCACTTGTTGGCCACGCCGTCGATGGCATCGACCACGTAATCGAATTTCGTCGCCAGCAGTTCCCCCGCACTCGCGTCAGTGAAGAACTGCGCAACGGCTTGGACGCGGCACTCCGGGTTGATCGCGCGCACGCGTTCGGCCATCACCTCGACCTTCGCGCGGCCAATTGTCCCGTCGAGCGCGTGAAGCTGACGGTTCACATTGCTCACGCAAATTTCGTCGAGGTCGATGAGCGTCAGCGCGCCGACGCCCGAACGCGCCAGCGCCTCAGCCGCCCACGTGCCGACGCCGCCGATGCCGACGACCGCCACATGAGCCGCGCGCAAAAGCTTCAACCCGCGCGCGCCGTAGAGCCGCGCGATGCCGCCGAAACGCTCGTCGTAATCGCTGTTCATCCGGCACGAGTTGAGCAAATCGCGTCGTCGTCGCCGAGTTTCTTCTGGCGAAACGCGCGCTGCGCGGCAAAACTGAGCGCGACAGATTGCCGCCATCCACCGGCCTATGGACGCCCTTCGGGAGCCAGACAATGCGACGGTGCTGGTCACGGGCGCCAGCACCGGACTCGGCCTTGCGCTCGCCCGGAAACTTCTCGCGACCAATTACCGCGTCATCCTCACGGCGCGAGAGAGTTCGCTGCCTCGCCTCGCCTCGGCCGGCATCACCGAAAGCGAACACGTGTGGTTGCGTCCGCTCGACATCACTTCCGCGGTCGAGCGGAAGCGCGTGGTTGATGAAGCGAACGAGCGCTGGGGCGGCGTGGACATTCTCGTCAACAACGCCGGCATCGCGTACCGCGCCGTCGTCGAGCACATGACCGACGAGGGGCGTTGGGACCAGATGAACGTCAACTTCCGCGCGCCGCTGGAGTTGATCCAGCTCGTGCTGCCCGGCATGAGGCACAAGCGCGCGGGTCGCATCATCAACATCTCGTCGGTTGGCGGCATGATGGCGATGCCGACGATGGCGCTCTACAGCGCGTCGAAGTTCGCGCTCGAAGGCGCCACTGAGGCGCTGTGGTATGAAGTGCGCCCGTGGAACATCAAGGTCAGCCTCGTCCAGCCGGGATTCATCCGCTCCGATTCCTTCCAGCGCACCCGCTACACCGAGGCCAGCCAGCAAGGGCACGACGACATTGCCAATGCCTATCATGAGCACTACGAGCAGATGAGTCGGATGATCGCGCGCCTGATGGGAAGGACCCGCGCCACGCCCGATCACGTCGCGGAAGTGGTGCTGCGCACGATGCGGCAGAAGGACCCGCCGCTGCGCGTGGCCGGCACGTGGGACGCGCGGGGATTCGGTTTGTTGCGCCGGCTGTTGCCGCGGCGGATGTACCACGCGTTCCTCTACCGCCGCCTGCCGCGCGTGGACATCTGGGGAGCGTTGTGCGAACTGCCGGACGTGGCGAAGCGCGACATACGCGATGAACGGGAGTCTGGGAATAAATAGATTTGATTCCCGGCAACCCGCATCAAGAATCTGCGCGAACTTCGCACAAGCTGCGCTACGCCGCCTCGCGCACGCGAACTTCGTCGTCGGTCAGATAGCACGCCGGGTCGTGCGCCCACGGGTTTCCATAGACTTGCTCGGCCCGCACCCGGAAACCGCCCCCGCAGATGCGGAGGAACTGGCATCCGGCACACTTGCCTTCAAGGCGCGGCAACCGGTCGCGCAGGCCAAGCAAAATCGGGTTGTCTGACTTCGTCCAGATCTCGCTGAACGGACGCTCCTTCACATTGCCCAGCGTGAGCGTCTGCCAGAACTGATCGGGGTGGACGTTCCCTTGCGTGTCGATGTTTGAGATGCCGATGCCGGAGCTGTTCGCGCCGCCACCGTTCCACCTGAGCAACTCATACACCTCCTGCGCGCGCGCGGGATTCTCGCGCAACAACCGCAGGTAGAGATACGCGCCATCAACGGGTTGATCAACGGTGAGCACTTCGCGCGGCCGGCCGGATTCGACCCATTGCCGCGTGCGGTCCATGATCTTGTCCACCGCGGCGCAGGTGCCGACGTGGTCGATGCCCTTCACCGCCGCGCCGCGCCCGCTGTAAACCAAGTGATAAAAGCAGACGCGGTCGATGTCCTCCTGCTCGATGAAATTCAGGATCTGGTCGAGGTCGCGGACGGTGTGGGCCGAGAGCGTGAGGCGCAGGCCGACCTTTTGCCCGACGGCCTTGCAATGGCGGAATGCGTTGACGGTCTTCTCGAACGCACCCGCCCGGCCGCGGAAATAGTCGTGCGTCGCGCCGATGCCATCGAGAGAAATGCCGACGTAAGCGAAGCCCACGTCCTTGATGCGTTGCGCGGCCTCGCGGTCAATCAACGTGCCATTCGTCGAGAGTGTGAGACGCAGACCCTTGCTGCGCGCGTAGCCCGCGAGGTCAAAGAATCGCGGATGAATCAGCGGTTCGCCGCCCGAGAGCAACACGGCGGGCACGTTGAATTGCGCGAGGTCATCGACCACGCCCTGGCACTGCTGCCAGTCGAGTTCGCCGGGATATTCGCGGGCCGCGGAATCGGAGTAACAGTGAATGCACGCGAGATTGCAACGGCGCGTGATGTTCCAGACAACGATCGGCCGGCGCTCGGCGGCGGAACGCGGCGCGCCGTGGCCCTGGCCGTAGCGCAGCGCGTCCGCCGGTTGCGAGACGCCGCCGTAGAGTTTGGTGAGGTTGAGCATGTGGTGGGATGCATTAAGAGACGTTCGGACCTGGACGATCGTCTCAATCATGAAGCGCGAGTTGCACCGCCCCCGCGGTGATGGGTTCGACGAGGATGCGCTGGGCGAGTTCGTAGCTGAGCGCGAGCCGGGCGTTGCAAACGAGGCAGATCACGTTGACGCCGGCGGTGAGCAGTCGGACCACCTGATCTTCGCCGAGTCCAATCTCACGCAGCCGGTGGGCGACATCGGGATTCGCCGTGAGTTGGCGGACACGCACTGCGACACCGACTTTTACGCGGTTCAGCGGACAGAGTTCGCAGCGCTTCGATTCCACGCCTTTACCTGACGACAAGACGCCTCGCGCGGCTTCACCACATTTGGCGGAGGCCAATCGTTTCTTGCCTCAAGCCTTGTGCGCTTCCGTTGCGGCCAGCGCGCCTTTCGTGTCCACCTTGAAACCCGAGTCACTAAGAATGCCACCGAATGCGTTGAGAAACTTCTTCACGTTGTCGAGCGATGAGGTCTCGCCCATCAAACCGATGCGCCAGATTTTTCCCTTGAGCGGCCCGAGGCCAGCGCCGACTTCGATGCTGTGATCGGCGAGGAGGCGTTTGCGAACCGCGGCTTCATCCACGCCGTCGGGCACGGCGATGGCGTTGAGCTGCCAGAGTTGGTGCCCCTCCTGCGAGGCGACGTGCAATCCCATCACGGCGAGCGCGGCCTTGAGCGCCTCGTGATTGCGTTGGTGACGGCGCCAGCGGGCTTCAAGTCCCTCGACGAGCGCGAGCCGCAATGCCTCGTGCAACGCATAGTTCATCGAGATCGGCGCGGTGTGGTGATAGACGCGTTCCTGGCCCCAATACGAGGCGAGCAGGTTCACGTCGAGATACCAGCTCTGGACCTTGGACTTTCGTTTCGTGGCGACTTCGAGCGCGCGCGCGCTGAGGGAAACCGGCGAGAGTCCCGGCGGACAACTCAGGCACTTCTGCGTGCCGCTGTAAACGGCGTCGATGTTCCACTCGTCAATCCGCACCGGGCAACCGGCGAGCGACGTGACCGTGTCGAGCAGCATCAACGCGCCCGCCTCGTGCGCGAGCCGGGAGATTTCCTCCACGGGCGTTAGCGCACCCGTCGAAGTTTCCGCGTGGACGATGGCAACGATCTTGGGCTTGAGCGTCTTCTTGAGCGCGGCGGCGATTTGCTCCGTCTCGATGATGCGGCCCCACGGCGATTCGACCTTCGTCACTTTCGCGCCGCAGCGTTCGGCCACATCCACCATGCGCGTGCCGAACACGCCGTTGACACCGATGATCACCTCGTCGCCCGGCTCGATGAGGTTGGCGCAGCAGAACTCCATGCCCGCGCTGCCCGTGCCGCTGACGGGGAAGGTCATTGCGTTCTGCGTCAGGAACACGCTGCGCAACATCGTCTTCACCTCCTCCATCATCTGCACGAACAGCGGGTCGAGATGCCCGAGCACCGGCTTGCCCATTGCGGTGAGCACCGAGGGCGCGACGTTGCTCGGCCCCGGCCCCATCAGCAGTCGGAACGGCGGCTCAAACGGCGGCGAAACTTGCATGGCGCGACGATAGGAAGCGGGCAGAGTCAGGGCAATGGAATTGGAAGTGCGCTCAACCCTTCTGCGCTTCTTTCGCCCAAGTGTCCTTCAACGTGATCGTCCGGTTGAACACGGGCTTGTCCGGCGCACTGTCCTTATCGAGTGCGAAATAGGCGAGGCGCTCGAACTGATAACGTAGATCAAGCGTCGCGCCTTTAAGGCTCGGCTCGCATTTGGCGGTGATGACTTCGAGCGAGCGCGGGTTGAGGTGTTTCTTGAAGTCCCCCTCGGAATCCGGCTCGGGCACGGTGAAGAGGCGGTCGTAAAGGCGGCACTCGGCGTCGATGGCGTGGGCGGCGCTGACCCAATGGATCGTGCCTTTGATCTTCCGACCCGCAGTCGCGCCGCCGGTTTTGCTGTCGAGGTCGACGGTGCAGCGCAGCTCGACGACTTTGCCGGCGGCATCTTTCATCACCTCGTCGCACTTGATGATGTAGCCGTACTTGAGCCGCACTTCGCCGCCGGGTTTGAGGCGGAAAAATTTCGGCGGCGGAGTTTCCATGAAGTCGTCCTGCTCGATGAACAACTCCCGGCTGAAAGGAATCTTCCGCTTTCCAGCGCTCTCGTCCTCGGGGTTGTTGACGGCGTCGAGTTCCTCGGTCCTGCCTTCGGGGAAGTTGGTGATGACGACCTTGATCGGGCGCAGCACGGCGAGGCGGCGCAGGGCGCGCTTGTTCAAGTCCTCGCGGATGGCGTGTTCGAGCACGGCCACGTCGGTGAGGCCGTTGTATTTCGTAATGCCGATGTTGTAGGCGAACGCACGCAACGCCTCGGCCGTTACACCGCGCCGCCGGATGCCGCTGATGGTCGGCATCCGCGGGTCGTCCCATCCAGTGACGAGTTTCTCCGTCACGAGTTGCATGAGCTTGCGCTTGCTCATCACCGTGTAGCCGAGGCTCAGGCGGGCGAACTCGTATTGGTGCGGCAGCGGACGCGGCAGATCGAGGTTCTCCAGAATCCAATCGTAAAGCGGCCGGTGCACCTCGAACTCCAGCGTGCAGATCGAGTGCGTGATCCCCTCGATGTAATCGCTCAAACAGTGCGCGAAGTCATACATCGGGTAGATGCACCACTTGCCGCCGGTGTGATGGTGCTCGGCGTGGCGGATGCGGTAGAGGAGCGGGTCGCGCATCCAGATGTTCGGCGAGGCCACGTCGATCTTCGCGCGCAGCGTGCGTTTGCCGTCGGGAAATTCGCCGGCCTTCATGCGCGCGAACAAATCAAGATTCTCCGCGACGCCGCGATTGCGGAACGGACTCTCCCTGGCCTGCCGGCGGTATTCGTCCGTCTCGTCCGGCGTCAGATCGCAAACGTACGCAAGCCCCTTCTTCACCAGCGCGACGGCATACTCATAAATCTGGTCGAAGTAATCGCTCGCGTAGAATGGTTCAAGCGATGCGTCGCTGTGCGTTTTCCCGACGACTGCGGGCAAGAAGAAATCCGGCTGCCCGTTCGCGGACTGCGCCTCGGGCGTCTTGCCTTTGGGCTTCAACCCGTAACCGTCCGTTGCCCAGCCGCTGATCAGCCACTCCACGTCCTCCTCGATGGACTCGACATACTCGACGTCCTCCTTCGTCGGGTTGGTGTCGTCCATGCGCAGGTTGCAAACGCCTCCGAACTCTCGCGCGATCCCGAAGTTGAGGCAGATGCTCTTGGCGTGGCCGATGTGCAGGTAGCCATTTGGCTCCGGCGGAAAGCGCGTGTGAATCCGCGGGTAACGCTTCTCGGCGGCGTGTTGCGCAACGATGTCGCGGATGAAATCGCTCGGCGCCGCCGGCGCGGCGGGATTTTGTTCGGTGGTCGAACCAGTCATGCGCGCAAAGCATATCGGTGAAGCGCGTCGAGGCAACGATGCAGTTGGCTTGTGGTTGAAGATTGCTCCCACTCGCGTCGTCGCTATCGTGCGCCGCATGAAATTGCTTTTGCTCGCCTGCTCGCTGGCCATTACCGCCGGCCCATTGTTCGCTGCCGGGGAATGGCCGCAGTTCCGCGGGCCGACCGGCCAAGGGCTTTCCGACGCCAAAGGTCTGTCGCTCAAATGGAGCGAGACCGAGCACGTGAATTGGAAGACCGCCATCCACGGCAAAGCGTGGTCATCGCCGGTGGTCTGGGGGAATCAGGTCTGGATTACGACTGCGACCGAGGACGGGCGCGAACTGTTCGCCATCGGCGTCGATCGCGAGACAGGAAAAATTCTTCACGACCTGAAAGTCTTTCAAGTCGAAGTGCCGCAGTACGCCGACCGATTCAACAGTTACGGCTCGCCGACGCCGGTGATTGAGGAGGGACGCGTTTACGTCACGTTCGGTTCGACGGGCACCGCGTGCATCGACACGCAGTCGGGCAAGACGCTGTGGACGCGCCGCGACTTGCAGTGCAACCACTGGCGCGGCCCTGGCTCGTCGCCGATTCTCTGGCGCGATTTCCTCATCATGAATTTCGACGGTGCGGATTTGCAGTATGTCATCGCACTCGAAAAACAGTCTGGCAAAACGGCTTGGAAGACCGACCGCTCGATTGATTTCCAAGATCTCACCCCGCAGGGCAAGCCCCTGCGCGATGGCGACATGCGGAAAGGTTTCTCGACGCCGCTGGTGATCGAGCACGAAGGCAAGCCGCTCCTCATCAGCTCCGGTTCGAAGGCGACCTATTGCTACGACCCCGCGACCGGCAAGGAACTCTGGCGGGTAGAGGAGCGCAAGAACCACTCCGGCACCGTGCGGCCCGTATATGGCCTCGGGTTGATCTTCGCAAACACCGGCCTCGCCAAGGGCGAGATGTGGGCGATCAAACCCGGCGGCAGCGGCGTCGTCACCGACACGCACGTCGTGTGGAAGGCGACGCGCAACGTGCCGAACCGCCCGTCGCCAGTGCTCGTGGGCGAGTTGCTCTTCATGCTCAATCAGGACGGAGGCATCGCCTCCTGCCTCGACGCGAAGACTGGCAAGGAAATCTGGAGCGAACGTCTCCCCGGCACCGGGAATTATTCTTCGTCGCCGGTCTGCGCCGAGGGCCGGCTCTACTTCTGCAACGAACAGGGTCAGTGCACCGTCCTCGAAGCAGGCCGGCAGTTCAGAGTGCTCGCGGAAAACAAACTCGATGGCGGTTTCATGGCGTCGCCGGCCGTCGCGGGCAGGGCACTGTTCCTCCGCACCAAGACGCATCTCTACCGCATCGAGAATTGAGCGCGGCGTGAAGCATTCGCCCGCCATCGCCAGCCGGCTCATCGCGGCCGCGTGTGAATTGCGCGACGCCGTGGATGCGCTGCCCTTTGCCCCGCCCGTCGCCTTCGTTTACAACCCGCTCAGCTACGCGTGGCAGATGCACGAGGCGTATCTGAAAGAATTCGGCGCGGGCCGCAAGCGCGTGGTCTTCCTCGGCATGAACCCCGGCCCCTTCGGAATGGCGCAGACCGGCGTGCCTTTCGGCGAAGTCTCGGCGGTCCGTGACTGGATGAAACTCGATGCGCCTGTGAAGAAGCCCGCGCGCGAACATCCGAAGCGGCCGGTGCTCGGCGTGCGGTGTCCGCGCTCGGAAATCAGTGGACAGCGTCTGTGGGGTTTGTTCAAGCAGCGCTTCGGCGCAGCCGAAAACTTTTTCGCGGATCACTTCGTGGCAAACTATTGCCCGCTCGCCTTCATGTCCGCGTCGGGAGCGAACCTCACGCCAGACAAGCTTCCGTCATCCGAGGCCGGGCCGCTGTTTGCCGCGTGCGACGCGCATCTGTGTGCGGTGGTCGACGCGTTGCAGCCTGAGTGGTTGATCGGCATCGGGGATTTTGCCGAGAAGCGGCTGTGGCAGATCTTCGCCGAGGATCGCTTTCAGATCGGCAAGGTGCTTCATCCAAGTCCCGCCAGCCCGGCTGCGAATCGCGACTGGGCCGGCGCGGCGACGAAACAATTGATCGCTCTTGGCGTTTGGTAGGCGCGCGCGCCGCTCACTTCCGCGACCTGGGCGGTTCCACCACGATGAAGTGGCTCCCGCCCTGGCCCAACACGCGGAGGAGCACGCGGCCCTTGATGTCCTGGCTCAGCTTGAGCGCGTCATCGGCGTTGGCCACCGGCTTGCGGTTGATTTCCACGATCACGTCGCCCGCCTGCAACCCGGCGCGCGCCGCGGGCGAACCCGGCTCGACTGCCGTCACCAACGCGCCGCTGCGGACGCTGTTGGGCAGACCGAACTGCCGGCGCATTCGCTGATCGAGATCCGAAACCTCGACGCCGTCGAGAGCGTCGCCGATTTCGGTCGAGCCGCCGGGACTACTGCGCAAACCTTGCGGGCCGCGCGAGGTGATCTCCTTCGGCAACTCGCCGAGCGTCACGGTGAAGGTCTTCTCTTTTCCGTCGCGGAGCGCTTTGAGCGTCACCTTTGTCTTGGGCGGTGTCTGCGAAACCATCAGACGAAGGTTGCGGCTGTCGGTGACTTTCTTGCCGTTGAACTCGGTGATCACGTCGCCTTCCTTGAGGCCGGCTTGCGCGGCGGGCGTGCCTGGTG
>DATDFH010000734.1:0-5405 GCA_036522715.1 Verrucomicrobiia bacterium | reverse complement strand
CACGGCTGGCCTGGCCGACGTAGATGCGGCCGTGAGCAATCTCTTCGTGCATCCCAATGTCGGGCCGTTCATCGGCACACGACTCATTCAGCGGCTTGTCACATCGAATCCGAGCACCGGTTACGTCGCACGCGTGTCGGCGGCCTTCGCGGACAACGGCTCCGGCGTACGCGGAGACATGAAGGCAGTGGTGAAAGCGATCCTGCTCGATCCCGAGGCGCGCGATCCGGCGAAGACGAGCCAGCCGACGTGGGGAAAATTGCGAGAACCGTTGTTGCGGGTGGTGAACTTCGCCCGCGCCTTCAACGCCGCATCGATTTCGGGCTACTACCCGCTCGACCAGTTCACGCTCGATCACGTCGAGGATCCGATGAACGCACCGAGCGTCTTCAATTTCTTCCTGCCGACCTACAGTCCGCCTGGCTCGCTCACGCAGTCGGGCCTCGTTGCGCCGGAGTTTCAGATTATCAACGCCAGCAGCGCCGTGACCGGTCCGAATTATTTCTGGAATGCGATTGGCAATGACGACCTGCACCGCTGGGGAACGGCGAACACGAATTACACCGTGCACCTGAACACGACCAACGAACTCTCGCTGCTGGTTCCTACCGCGCAGATCAATGACAACGTGCCCGCCGGTCCCGCCGGCGATCCCGACGCGTTGATCCGCCGACTCGATCTCGCGCTGACGGGCGGGACGCTCTCGCCGCCGCAGTTCCAGATCATCCGCGAGGCGATGCTGCGGATCGGCACCTCGACGTGGCAGTGGCATCGCGAACGGCTCCGGCTGGCGATCTACCTGATCGTGACCTCGCCGGATTTCAACGTGCTGAGATGAGCCGTATCTAAACCTTTCAACATGAACTTCACTGAACAACTTCGGCGGCACTTGGGATTCCTAGGAAGGTCATGTGCCGACTTCGATGCTGGCCATGCTGACGAGGCGCTTCGGATGGCTGTCACCCTCAGGGTGCTGCTTCACGACACAGCTAACAGCACTTCACTTCTCACGCATCTTGGCATCAAGAACTCGTCGAAGCTTCTCACGACCTTTGAGCCGGGCTATACAAAGAGCGACGCTTCTGGCGTGATGTCGGTCTTCATTCCTGTCTGGGTGGACAGCACAGGGATCCGGCGTCCACCCTTGGGTGAGGCAGATCGCCAAGATTTTATTCCGGTTTCCGAATGGTGGACGGAGGTTGTTATGGGAAGCAGTGGATTGCCTTCAAGGAAAGATGTCATCTTGGCGGCGGCGAACCAAGACGGTGGCGCTCATGTCGACGCGAACCCAAGTCTCAAGACTCAAGAGCTTATCCGTGGTGTAGGCACGTTCGGCCTATCAGTTGGCGGCGAGTTTGAGAAGTCTGAGCTAACAGACCACCACTTTTACTTGATACGTCAATTTGCACATGAAGTTTTGAACAGCCCGGACATTGTCAAGGAGGCGAACAATTCAGGTCCACAAGCTTCAACATGAAACCTGCAATTCCAGTCTCCCGTCGCTCGTTCCTCCGACAGGCCGGTTGCACCGGTATGAGCGCGCTGCCGTTGCTCAACACCCTGCTCAACCTCCGGTTGATGGAAGGCGTCGCCGCCGCCTCGGCTCCTGCGTCCGGCGAATACCGCGCGCTCGTCTGCATCCTGCTCGCGGGCGGCAACGACTCGTTCAACATGCTCATCCCGCGCGACCCGACCGCCTACGCCACGTATCAGTCCTCGCGCTCGAACCTCGCGCTGCCGCCCGCGCAGATCATCAACATCAATCCCATCGGCCTGCCGCAGTTCGGCGTGCATTACCTCATGCCCGAGCTGGCGAATCTTTTTGAGACCGGCAAGGCCGCGTTCATAGCGAACGTCGGCTCGCTCATCGAACCGGTGCAGAATCGCATGCAGGTTGCCCAAAACTCCAAACGCCTGCCCCTCGGCCTCTATTCGCACTCCGACCAGATCGAGCAATGGCAGACGAGCATCCCGCATTCGCGCAGCGGCATCGGCTGGGGCGGCCGCATGGCGGATCTGCTCAAGGATCTGAACGCAAACCAGACGGTGCCGATGAACATCTCGCTCGACGGCAGCAACGTCTTTCAGACCGGCAACACCGTGGCCGAATATGCGATCACACCCACCGGCGCGACGGGCTTGAGCAGCTACAACGTGGGCTGGGTGCAATATCAGGATTTGCAGAATGCGCTGAGTTCCGCCGTGGACAGCCAGCTCACGCAGCACTACAGCAACCTGCTCTCGCAAACGTTCAACGCGCGCAAGAAGCAGGCGCTCGACGCCTACAACATCTTCGCGAGCGCCTCCGCACCCGCACTGCCCGGCGGCGTGACGTTTCCCAGCACGTATCTCGGCTCACGGTTGCAGATGATTGCAAAGGCGATTCAGGGCCGCGCGGCGATCGGCGCGACGCGGCAGACTTTTTTCATTCAATGGGGCGGCTGGGACCATCACAGCGACGTGTTGGTGAATCAGGAGGCGATGTTGCCGCAGGTCAGCGCAGCGGTGAACGCGTTCTACAACGCCCTTGTCGCGCTCGGCGTGGAGAACAACGTCACGCTTTTCACCGCGTCAGACTTCGGCCGCACGCTCACAAGTAATAGCCGCGGCTCCGACCACGCCTGGGGCGGGAATCATTTTGTGGTCGGCGGCGCGGTGGCGGGAAAGAAAATCTATGGCTCCTATCCTTCGCTGGCATTGAATCCCGACTCTGGTCCCGAGGTGAACCCGCTCGACACGGGCCGCGGCCGGTTCATCCCGACGACGAGTTGTGATCAGCTCTTTGCAGAACTCGCGCTCTGGCTCGGTGTGAACAAGGCGAACCTCCCGCTCATCTTCCCGAACATCGGAAATTTCTACGACATCAACAGCAGCGCGCCGCCGCTGGGGTTTGTGATGTAACAAACGATCGAGGCAGCCACCGCAATTCTCGTCCCGGCCAGTCGCCGTTAAAGACAACTAGACGCGTGGTAAGGCGCGCCGCCAGGCATTCGCCCCGGGCTCATTGGCGACACCGTTGTCGCCCGAAAATCTTCCTTCCCTTTTTTTGGTGATGGCTCCTAGAGTCCCGACCTCATTTGGCGTTGAAACTGAACCCGAAATCTTATGGCTGCTGACACCTCCGTCGTCAAACCCGTCGAAGCGCCGCCGCTCAAGCCGCTTCAAATCAAATCCAAACTCGCGCCCACTCCCGCCCAGGCGCCGAAGTACTCCGTCAAGGTCAAGTGCCTCGCCGGCCACGAAGTCCTCGTCGCCGACCCGCGGGCCACGCGCGCGCTCGTTGCATTGATGGATGTTCACGCCGTCAATGGCGGCGCTGCCTGTCACTGGGGCGGTCCGGCTGGCTTCGCTGAAATCATGGCGGCCATTCACGGCGTCATGTTCTCGGTCAAGGGCCGGCCGTGGCACGAGGCGTTCAATTTCGTCAACGACGCGGGCCACACCGAGAACGGCATCTACGCCCTACGCGCCAATTACGGCTTCGACGACATGACCTTCGAAGACCTCAAGGGGTTCCGCAGCATCAAGAGCAAGCTGACCGGCCACGGCGAATCGCATTTGAACCCGGAGGGCGTCCTGCTGAGCAACGGCCCACTCGGCTCCGCGCTGCCGCAGGCGCAAGGCCTGGCGATCGCCGACAAGGTTGCCAAAAGCGACCGCGTGACCATCGTGACGGTTTCCGATGGCGCGTCGATGGAGGGCGAGGCGAAGGAGGCGTTCGCCGCGATTCCCGGCCTGGCCGCCAAGGGCCGCGTGAACCCGTTCGTGCTGGTCGTTTCCGACAACGACACCAAGCTTTCCGGGCGCATCACCAAGGACGCCTTCTCGATGCAGCCGAGCTTCGCCGCGATGGAGACGCTGGGCTGGCATGTCATTCGCGTGCATGAAGGGCACGATCTTCAGAAGGTTTTCACGGCGGTGGAAGAGGCGGTGGATCAGGCCCGGGTGAATCCCAACAAACCGGTCTGCCTGCTCGTCAAGACCATCAAGGGCTACAGCGTCAAGTCCACCGTGGAAAGTTCCTCCGGCGGGCACGGCTTCCCGCTGACCAGCGGGGAGAAGATCATCGAGTTCGTCGGCGAGATTTACAACGGGCAGGAGCTTGGTGAATTCGGTGAGTGGTCCAAGCAACTTCGTGGGGAATGGGAAAAGCTCGACGCGAAGAAGAAAGCCTCCGCGGCGGCGGCTGTGACCAAACCCGCATCTCCGTCGGTGAAGAAGGACAAAGTGCAGACCGGCCTCGCCAAAGGCGCAATCCGGGCCGCACAGGAAGGCTACCCGGTCTTCTCCATCTCCTCGGACGTGCAAGGCTCGACCGGCATCAGCCTGTTCCAGAAAAGTTTTCCGGATCGCTATATCGAAGTTGGAATTGCGGAAGCGAACATGATCAGCACCGGCGCGGGCTTCGCGAAGGTCGGCTTTATTCCCATCGTGGATACCTTCGGCCAGTTCGGCGTCACCAAGGGCAACCTGCCATTGACGATGGCGGCATTGTCGCAGGCGCCAGTTATCGCGCTCTTCTCGCACGTCGGATTTCAGGATGCGGCCGACGGCGCAAGCCATCAGGCCACGACCTATTTCGCCGCCGTGAGTGCAATTCCGCACACGGTCGTCATCGCGCCGAGTTGTTCCGACGAAGCCGAGGCGTTGATGTATGAGGCGATCAAGCGCCAGGCCGCCGACCGCGGCGCGGGCAAGGACGGCGAGACCTACATTTTCTTCGTCGGCCGCGAGAATTATCCGCTCGCGTGGCTCGACGGCGCGAAATATCCGTGGGGCACGGCGCAGGTGACGCAGGAAGGCGGCGACGTGGTGCTCATTGGATGCGGCACGCTCTTCAGCAAAGCCGTCGAAGCCGGAAAAATCCTCGCGGACAAAGGCGTCAAGGCCACGGTCATCAACAACCCGTTCGTCAATCGCGTCGACCTCGACACCATCGGCACGGCGGTGAGGAAATGCGGAGGCAAAGTCGTGACGATCGAAGACCACCAGATCGTTTGCGGCATGGGCGCGCAAATTTCACACGCGCTCTCCACCGCCGGCATTGCGCACACGATGAAGTCGCTGGGCATCGACGATGAATTCGGCCAGAGCGCCTATGTGGCCGAACACCTCTACGAACTGCACGGCCTTACCGGCCCGAAGATGGCCGAGGCCGCGCTGGCATTGCTGGGCAGATAGCTCAACCCAGAATTCTCTGCCGCCGCCGCGCCCGCGACCCGGACGCGGCGTTTTGCCAGGTTGACGGCTTCGCGAACACCACGTTATATCCGCGCGAGTGCTCCGATGAGAATTTTGCCTCGAACCGTTTCCACTTTGCCCATCCTGGCTTTCTTGTTGGCGGCCTTCTGCACGATCCGGGCGAACGGCGCGCCGGCCACCAACGCGCTGACCGCCTCGATCGC
>DATDFH010000733.1:0-8550 GCA_036522715.1 Verrucomicrobiia bacterium | reverse complement strand
TTCCAGTCCGGCGGCAAGCGCCCGCGCGGGGTCGCCGTCGGTCCGCAACCGGATCGAGGTCGCGGCATACGAGGCGGCCGTCCGGGCGGCGCGGACCTTCGCCGCGCGGTCGGCCTTTGCGGCGCGCATCTCCGCCCGCAACGACTCGACCCGCGCGACCGCCACCGCCGCCCCGTCGGTCAGTGGACCGAGGTTGTGGTCCTTCATAGCCTCACGCGCTTCAACCGGCAGCCGGCCGATTCCATCCGCCACGCGACGGCAGATGGCGAGTTGGGCGGGGATGGATTTGTTGCGGAAGCCGAGTTTGAATCGTTTCATGGGGAATGAGGTTTGAACTGGCGGCGACCCGATGATGCGCCGAGCCGGCACGGGGGAGTTCTCGCGGAAAACCGCTGAATCTGTGGGCAAAATGCGGTTTCTCGTGTTGGAATCATGGTTGTTCCGACTGAAAGTATGGCGCTAATACAATTTTCGCACCTTATTTCTGCGCCGAGCAACCTAACCCACGGCGAAAGCAACCTTGTCCAAGCCGGATGTTACGTTGCCGGAAGCGAATCCAAGGTTGCTTCGGTCGGAAGTGAGCTTACTTGGCGCCGATCTGAGGTAGTGCCGGCGCGGAGTAAGGTAGCTTTCGCCGCGAGTGAGGTTGTCCCAGCCGGAAGTGATGTCATCCGGCCGTAAAGTATGTTGCTAAAATTATGTTAGCACCACATTTGACACTTGGAATACACGCTCCCGTGGCTGCTTGAGCTACCGCTTCACTCCGCTGAGCGGATGTTTCGTGACGGCCTCCCACGCGAGTTCCTGTAGGACGCGATTCAGTTTCTCCGCCTCGGGCTGCATCGCGAGCGCGGCGGGCACCGGCAGGCCGACGGGGCTGCGGCGATAGATCACCGCGAAGTGGCAGTAGGCGGCCAGCACTCTGATCGGCGGATGCACATGGCCGAGGACGTCGGTGAAGAGTTCGCTCTGCTTCGCGATGCCCGGCGCGTCGCCCTTGATGACCTTCTCGCGCAATGCCAGCACAGCCTGACCCGCGGGCACGACGAACAACGTCCGCTTGCCGTACTTCTTGTTCAACGCGGTCACGTGTTCATCCATGCTCTTGAAATAATCCGCGTGCGCCTCGCGCAGTTCCGCGATGGTCTTGGCGTCGCGGTCGATGGACTTCGGGCGGTTCGTCCACGCCGACACGTTGTCGTAAGGCAGCCAGAACTCCTGCACGGTGATGCGGATGTCCGGATTGTGTTCGAGCGCGAGCTTGGTGAAGTTCTCAATGCCCGCGTCGGGCAGATAAATCGGCGAGAGCGTCAGCACGTCCACCTGGCCGGTCTTGAGCGCGTCCTTCGCCTTGTTCTTGTCGTCGGGCAAATCCCAATGCCGGATCACTTGCGAGCCGCCGATGGAGGAAAGCCCGACCTGCACGTGCCCGTCCACCTTCGCCTTGGCGGCGATGTCGGTGAGAATCGCCGGCATCCAAACGTGGAAACTGTGGCCGCAGGTGAAGATGCGCTGGCCTTTGACGGGAGCCGCGTCGGCTGCGAACGACGTCGAACTCGCCGCCGCGAGAAGACCCGCGATGACGAACGCGTTGAAGGAACGGCGAGAGAGCGCGCGGTTCATGGCAAAGTCTTTCACACGTTGAGTTTCGTCCACTTCGCGTTCGCCTTCGACGACTTGACCACAGCTTCGATGAACGCCATGCCGCGCACGCCGTCCTCGATCTTTGGGTAGTCATTGGCCACGTCGTCCTTCGCGAGCTTGCGGCCGTCGAGGCGCGCGCGGATGGCGTTGGCGAAGTTTTTGTAGATGTTGGCGAAGGCTTCGAGATAGCCCTCGGGATGCGCGGGCGGAGTGCGGGTGGCGGCCTTCGCGGCGTCGCAGAGGTAGCCGTTGGCGGTGCGGAAAACCTGCATCGGCTGGTCGAGCCATTTCACGAGCATTGTGTTCGGCTCCTTCTGGTGCCACTCGATGCCGCCGATTTCGCCGTAAACGCGGATGTTGAGGTTGTTCTCTTCGCCGACGGAAATCTGCGAGCAATGGAGGATGCCTTTCGCGCCGCCTTTGAAGCGGAGCAGCACATTGCCGTCGTCGTCGAGCGCGCGGCCCTTCACGAAGGCGGTGATGTCGGCGGCGAGTTCCTCGATTTGAAGGCCGCTGATGTACTCGGCGAGATTCTCGGCGTGCGTGCCGATGTCGCCGATGCTGCCGGCGGCGCCGCTGCGTTTGGGATCGGTGCGCCACGCGGCCTGTTTCTGGCCGGAGGCTTCGAGGCGTGTGGCGAGCCAGCCTTGCGGATACTCGACGACGACCTTGCGAATCTTGCCGAGCGCGCCGGTGGCGACCATGTGGCGGGCCTGTTTCACGAGCGGGTAGCCGGTGTAATTGTGCGTGAGGCCGTAGAGCAGTCCGGTCTTCTTGACGAGCTTCGCGAGCGTCTTCGCCTCGGCGAGGTTGAACGTGGCGGGCTTGTCGCTCAGGACGTGGAAGCCGTTTTCGAGCGCCAGCTTCGCCGGTGGGAAGTGCATGTGGTTCGGCGTAACGATGGAGATGAAGTCCATGCGTTGGGTCGCAGGCAGCGCGGCTTCACCTCGGATCATCTCCTCGAACGAACCGTAGCAGCGGTCCGCCGGCAGAAAGAAGTCCGCGCCGCTAGCCTTGGATTTCTCCGGGTCGGAACTGAACGCGCCGCACACGAGTCCAATCTGCTGGTCCATCGCCGCCGCGATGCGGTGCACCGCGCCGATGAACGCCCCGCGTCCGCCGCCGACCATGCCGTAACGAATTTTTCTGCTCATAAAATTTTGTGCCGGTTTGAATCCAGTGTTGTTTTGGTGCCGGCGGCCTTTATAGTTGCGCCCGTTTTCCAGGTCAAACAACGACTTGAGAATGGCGGGTGACGAATGACGTGTCCCGCCGGATCGTCACTCAACGGGAATTCGAATGCCCTTCACGGCCGCAGAAATCGCAAAGCAACTCGGCGGAGAAGTCCGCGGCGACTGCTCCGTGGCAATCACCGGCTTCGCGCCGGCGAACGCGGCCAAGGCCGGCGACCTGACCTTCGCGGAGAACGAGGAGTATTTCGCGGCGGCGGAAAAAAGTGCAGCGTCGGCGATCCTCGTCTCGGGCGAGTTCAAATCCGCGTCCAAGGTCTTGATCTCCGTGCCGAATGCCCGCGTGGCCTTCGCCAAGGTGCTGCCGCTGTTTTTCCCGGAGCCGGTCTTCGCGGCCGGCATTCATCCGAGCGCGGTGATCGACCTGAGTGCGAAGATTGATCCGACGGCGCACATCGGTCCGCATTGCGTGGTCGGGGAAGGCGTGCGCATCGGCGCTCGTTGCGTGCTCCGCGGCGGCAATCACGTCGGCGCCAACTGCCATCTCGGCGACGACACGCAGCTTTTCCCCAACGCCGTGCTCTACGCCAACACGCAGGTCGGCTGCCGCGTCCGTATCCACGCCGGCGCGGTCATCGGTTCGGACGGCTTCGGCTACGTGCTCGATGGCGCCGCGCATCGCAAGGTTCCGCAGATCGGCAACGTCACCATCGGCGACGACGTCGAGATCGGCGCCAACGTGGCCATCGACCGCGGCGCGCTCGGCTCCACGGTGATCGGCAAGGGCACCAAGATCGACAACCTGGTCCAGATCGCCCACAACGTTGTGATCGGTGAAAACTGCATCGTCGTTGCGCAGGCGGGCATCGCCGGGAGCACCAAGCTCGGCCAGTACGTCACTCTCGCCGGTCAGGTTGGCCTCGCGGGCCATCTCAAGATCGGCGACAAGGTTGTCATCGCCGCGCAGTCGGGCGTGATGCACGACATTCCGGCGGGCGAGAAGTGGTTTGGTTACCCGGCGCAGCCCGACCGGCAGTTCAAGCGTCAGACCGTGGCGTTGCAGCAGTTGCCGGAACTGATCCGCCGCGTCAAGGAACTCGAACGCGAGTCGCGCAAGCGCGCCGGCAAGGAAGACTGAAACCGCACCAAATCAGGCGGAATTGCCTGTTGACTTCAACTGCTCCTTTGCTAGTTTCTGCGCTCCTAAATTTTGGAACTGATGAAAACGTTTCTGCCCAAAGCCAATGACCCCGGCCTCCGCAAGTGGCATGTGGTGGACGCCAACGGCGCCATCCTCGGCCGGCTCGCGTCGCAGGTGGCGACCATTCTCCGCGGGAAAAACAAACCCGTCTTCACGCCGCACCTCGACGCCGGCGATTTCGTGGTCGTGATCAACGCCGAGAAGGTCCGCGTGACCGGCAAGAAGGAAACCGGCAAAACCTACATGACCTACTCCGGCTGGAAGGGTGGCGAGAAGTTTCAGACCGTCGCTGATCGGCGCGCCCGGCACCCGGAGTTGCTCGTCGAGAAAGCGGTCTGGGGCATGTTGCCCAAGGGTCGGCTCGGCCGCCAGCTCCTCACCAAGCTCAAAATCTACAAGGGCGAAAAACACCCGCACGCCGCGCAACAGCCTGCTGTGCTCCAGGCGGCAACCTGAAAATTTTTTAACCGAGACTCTGCATCATGGCTACTATTCAGGAATTCGTCGCGACCGGCCGCCGCAAGACTGCCGTTGCCCGCGTCCGCCTCGCGCCCGGCAGCGGCAAGATCGTTGTCAACGGCCGCGCGTTTGAAACCTATTTCCCGACCGAGGCATTGCGCGGCGTCGCCACCCGCCCGCTCACGCTCACTGAAAACGCGGCGAAGTTTGACGCGCGCATCAACGTCGCCGGCGGCGGCCCCAACGGTCAGGCCGGCGCCGTCCGCCACGGCCTTGCGCGCGCGCTCCAACTCGCCGATGCCAATCTGCGCCCGGCGCTCAAGGCCGACGGCCTGCTCACGCGCGACTCGCGCAAGAAGGAGCGCAAAAAGTACGGCCAGCCGGGCGCCCGCAAGCGCTTCCAGTTCTCGAAGCGTTAAACGACCGAATCTCTGCGAACCCCGCTGGCGAAGGTCGGCGGGGTTTTGCTTTTTTGTCCGCTGTCAGTTGCCAGTTGCAAGAAGCGCAGGGTTCCCGCAAAACAACTCCGCTGATTTCCGATCACTGATTATTCGTCACGCATCATGAAGAAAGTCGCCATCGTCGGCGCGTCCGGTTACTCGGGCGAAGAACTCGTGCGGCTGCTGCTCAACCATCCGCACGCCGAACTCACGGCCGTCACCTCGCGCCAGTATGCCGGGCAGACGCTGGCGCAGGTGTTCCCGAAGTTCGCGAGTCATCCGAAGTCGCGCACGCTCCGCTTCACCGAGCCCAACGCGGAGTTGCTGGCGAAGCAGGCGGACCTGGTGTTCCTCGCGCTGCCGCACGGCGTGGCGGCGGAGTTCGCGGTGCCGCTGCTCAAGGCCGGTCGCCACGTCATCGACTTGAGCGCCGATTTCCGGCTCAAAAGCGCGGACACCTACAAGGAGTTTTACGCGCACGATCATCCCGCGCCGGAGTTGCTGAAAAGGTCCGTGTATGGCTTGCCGGAAATTCATCGCGACCAGATCAAGGGTGCTGAGCTGATCGCCTCGCCCGGTTGCTATCCGACGAGCGTCCTGCTGCCGATCATTCCCTTGCTGCGATCGAAGCTGGTCAAGTCCACCGGGATCATCGCCGATTCGCTCAGCGGCGTCAGCGGAGCGGGGCGCAAGGCCGAACTCGACTACCTGTTCTGCGAGTGCAACGAAAGTGTCCGCGCCTACGCCGTGCCCAAGCACCGGCACCTCTCGGAGATTGAGGAGCAACTTTCCCTCGCCGCGGGCACGAACGTCACGATCCAGTTCACGCCGCACTTGGTCCCCGTCACCCGCGGCATCCTGACGACGATCTACCTCGCGCCGGAAAAGCATTTCAGCGACGCCGCGCAAGCCGCCGCGCTCGGCGAACAAATCACCACTTGCTATCAGGCCGCCTACGGCAACGAACCCTTCATCCGCCTGCTCGACGGCAAGACCCTGCCCGACACCAAGAACGTCACCGGCACCAACGTCGTCGAGATCGCATGGCGGTTGGACCTGCGCACCGGCCGGCTCGTGGTCATCAGTGCCGAGGACAACATCGTCAAAGGCGCCAGCGGTCAGGCCGTGCAGAGCATGAACCTCGTGTGCGGGTTTCCCGAAACGGCCGGCTTGGTCTAATCCTCGTTCATCCGAATTGTCCGCGGGCAAACTCTCCTGATGAAAGTAAAACTCAAGTCCCTCGAAGGCGCCATCGTCGCGCCGCGCGGCTTCCGGGCGGGCGCGGTGTTCTGCGACATCAAGCGCCTCGGCACCGGCAAGGGTTCGCAGAAGGGGAAGAAGCGCGACCTCGCGCTGATCGTTTCCGATGTGCCCGCGGCCGTCGCTGGGATGTTCACCACGAACCAGATTTGCGCTGCGCCAGTGAAAGTTTGTGCGCAGCGCGTGAAACGCGGCGTCGCGCAAGCCATCGTCGTGAACTCCGGCAACGCCAACGCCTGCACGGGAAAGCAGGGCATGGCCGACGCGCTCGAAATGGCGCGCATCGCGGCGAAAGCTCTGGCTGTGGAGGGCGAACACGTCCTCGTCGGCAGCACCGGGCGCATCGGTGTGAACCTGCCGATGACGAACGTGCGCGCCGGAATCCTCGCTGCCGCGCAGCAACTCGGAAGCACTCCGGCGCACGCCGCCGCCGCCGCGGAAGCTATCATGACCAGCGACACGCGGCCCAAGCAGGTCGCGATCGAGTTCAAGCTGGGTGGCGAGACCGTCCGGATCGGCGGCATCTGCAAAGGCGCGGGGATGATCCAACCCGGCATGAGCGCCACCGGCGCGCGACCTGCGGCCTTGCCCCAAGGACTTCACGCCACAATGCTTTGCTTCATCACTACCGACGCCGCTATCGGGGCGAAAGCGCTCCAGGCTGCGTTGCGGGAAGCGGTGGCGAACAGTTTCAACCGCATAACCGTGGACGGCGACATGAGTACCAACGACACCGTGCTTGTGCTCGCGAACGGACTGGTAGGAAATGCGGAACTCGGAATGCGGAGTACGAAATTAAAAGCATTCCAAGCTGCGCTCAATCACGTCTGCCTTGAACTCGCCAAGATGATCGTGCGCGACGGCGAGGGCGTTCACCGCGTCGTGACGGTGCGCATCGCGGGCGCGAAGACGATTCAGGATGCCGACGCTGCTGCGCGTGCCGTGGCGAACAGCGCGCTCGTGAAGACGAGTTGGCACGGCGGCGACCCGAACTGGGGCCGCATCATCGACGCTCTCGGGTACAGCGCCGCGACGGTCGTCGAGGACCGCGTGGACATTGGCTACAGCGCGCCGGGCAGCCGGAAGATTCTTTACTCGCTCAAACGCGGTCAGCCGACGAAGGCGACCTTCAAGGAACTCTGCGCCGCCGCCGCGCCGAACGAGTTTGATCTCCACATCAACCTGAACCTCGGCAAAGCCACCGCCATCATGTACGCGGCTGACCTCACCGAGCATTATGTGGATTTCAACAAGGGCGACGTGACCGATCCCGCGACGCTGGGAGGCTAAAGTTCTGTCCCGATGAACCTGCAACTGAAGGAAGAATACTTAGCGAAGTGCAATGAGCTTTGCGACTGTCTCAATGTGCTGTCCGAAGCCCTGATCCATACAAATGGGGCGCGAGTAGAAGACGAGTGCAGTGCCAAGCTAGGAGAAGAACTCCATGCCTTAACCGAAGATTTGAAGGCCGCGACTGCGACTGAAGATGAGGCCCGAAAGTGTGAGATTGCAAACGACATAAAGAGCCAGCTTTTCGCTATTGCCAAAGCTGATCTTGCGTTGCCGCACGATCTCTTGTTCACGAAGTGCTCGGACTTAATCTACGTCTTTCAGGAAGAAAGATTTGCAGAACTCAGACGGGCAGATCCGCCGGATTCTCGGTCAAAACCTTGATTTGATGCAAGACCTCATCACCAAAGCCGCGACGCTGCTCGAAGCGTTGCCTTACATCCAGAAATTTAGCCACGCCACGTTCGTGGTGAAATACGGCGGCAGCTTCATGGACTCGCCTGATCCTACCGTGCGGAACGGCGTCGCGCGCGACGTCGTTTTCCTGGAAGCCGTCGAGATCAACCCCGTGGTCGTCCACGGTGGCGGCAAAGCCATCACGCGTGCGATGGAAGCCGCCGGCCTCAAGGCGAACTTTGTCCAAGGCATGCGCGTCACCGACGATGCGACAGTCGGCGTGGTGGACCGGGTGCTCTCGCGCGAGATCAATCCCGAGGTCGTCCGGGCGATCGAATCTTTCGGCGGGGAGGCCCGCGGGTTCAGCGGTGCGGACATCTTCAAGTGCCGCAAGCTCCTGCTCGACGACAAGGACAATCCCGGTCGCAAGCTTGATGTCGGCTGCGTCGGAGAAGTGGTGGAGGTGAACACTGATCCGCTGCTCCAATGCATCCAGCGCGGCGTCACGCCCGTCATCAGCCCGGTCGCCTTGGGTGAGGACGGCAGGATTTACAACTGCAACGCCGACGTGGCCGCCGCGCAGGTCGCCATCGCGCTCCAGGCAAAACGGCTTGTGTTCATGAGCGATGTGCCGGGCTTACTGCGCGATCCCAAAAATCCAGCTACATTG
>DATDFH010000732.1:0-3252 GCA_036522715.1 Verrucomicrobiia bacterium | reverse complement strand
ATCGACGCGCTCGCGTCCGAGTTGCGCCGCGTGATTGACGATCTGCAGATCGAGGTCGTGCCGCCGGTTTCGCCGGGCCGGCCCGCCACGCCGCCGGTGCCCATCGACACCGAGATGTTCGCCGCGCTGGAGCGCGCGCAGCGCAAACTTTTCCCCAAGGCGATCACCGTGCCGCTGATGACCGTGGGTGCCACCGATTCGGCGCAACTGCGCGCCAAGGGCGTGAAGGCCTATGGTGTCAGCCCGGTGATGAACGACGGCGACTCCGTCCGGATGCACGGCAACGACGAGCGCATCGCCATCGCTGGACTGGAAAAGTTCCTGGAATTCCTCTGGGCCGCGGTGACGGACGTGGCGGGAGCGAAGTGAGAGTCAACGTCCCCGCAAGTCCACACAAACCAACTGCGCCTTGTCGCGTGCGTAGAACCGGCCGTCGGCGAGGGCAGGGTAGGCGCGCACACCGCGGCCGAGGATTTGCGCGCGGGCCAGTTCGCGGAACTTCTCCGGCTCGGCGGCGACGCGGAGGAGTTCACCATTTTCCGTGAGTACGAGGAGCGAGTCGCCGGCGAGGATCAGGTTCGCGCCGCTCAGGCTTGGTTTGCTCCAGCGCACTTTGCCGGTTTTCCACTCGACGCAGCGCAGTTCGGTGCCGCCGGGGAAGTCGTGCCGGCCATCAAGCCCGTAGAGGAATCCATCGCGCTGCACCGCCGTCGTGAACTGGAGCGAGAGATGGTCGTCGCCAGCCCACAGTTTCTCCAGCTTCCAGCCCGCGACGCGGAAGGCAATGGCGCCCAGATCGTACGCCGCCGAGATGAAGACGCGGTCTCCGACCACGGTCGGGGTTGCGCCCGTCACCGAGGCGGTGATCGGCGGACGGAATTCAGCGGCGAAGAGCACGCGGCCATCCGCCGGGTCGTGCCCGCTGAAGTAGCCGCGCGTGAGGACGAGCACGCAGCGTTGCCCGCCGAAAGTCGCCGCGATGGGCGAGGAGTAACTTGCCTCGTCCGCCCCGTGCTTCCAGAGCGTCACGCCGGCGTCCTTGTCGAACGCGACCACGCCGCCGCCGCCCGGCCCGCCCACGTCAACGATGAGCGCCCTGCCTTCAACGAGCGGCGAGCAGGCGCGGCCAAAGAAGCCCTTCGGAGAACCGAACTCCTTTTTGCAATCCACGCTCCAGAGTTTTTTACCGTCGGCGAGGCTTAGACAGTTCAGCGCGCCGTCGGCGCCGAAGGCGAAGACCTTGCCGCCGGCGATGGTTGGCGTCGCGCGCGGGCCGGGGTCGAAGCCGAAGTCGTCGCGATACGCGGTCGGATAATCAAACTTCCATAGCGGCTTCCCGTCGCCGACATCGAGCGCTTCGATGATTTCGCGGTCGCCGACGCGGTGGAAGAGGATCAATTTGCCCGCTGCGACAACGGGGCCGGCGAAACCGTTGCCGATCTTCTTCTGCCACAGAACTCGCGGTCCCCCGGATGGCCAGTTGGTGGCGAGGTTGGAGTCGTTTGCAACGCCGTTGCGATCGGGACCGAGAAGTTGCGGCCAGTCGGTAGCGAAGGACGGCATGAGTAGGCCGAGGGACAGAGCGGGAATGGAAAACCAGCGGCGCGTCATGGCGGGAAGCTGAGCATGGAACGCCGCGCGTCGGAAGGCGAAATGGCGCGTCGTCACATTCAGCGAAATACGAACAGTGAGATGAAGCCAGCGATCAGCGCGATGGCGATGACCCACCAGAACCAGCTCACGCCGCGTGGTTTGATCTGGTCCTTCTTGCCGAACTCGCGCTGAACGAATTCATCGTAGTCGAACTTGTCGTCAGGCAGGTCGAGGTGTTGCGCCTCGGCCTCCTCCGACCAGCCGGTCCTCTCGTCGGCTCCGCATTCAGGGCAAGCCTTGGCGTTGCGGGGGAGATCGGCGCCACAGTTGGGACAATTCTCGGGAGGCATCTTAATGCGGAATGCGTAATGCGGATTTCGGAATCACGAGCGGGCGGGGTCGGACGGGCGTTGTTCACTTTCATTCCGCGTTCCGCATTCCGAATTCCGCATTCACCTCAACCCATCCCCGCGTATTCCTCGTCGGTGATCAGGTCCAGACCCATGAGGATATAGTCGTGCGAGATGGCCTGCATGTCCTTCACGTATTCCGGCAGGCGAAGCAGCGGAGCGAAGCCGTGGAAGGCGAAGACTTTCATCGCCGCCTCCTGCTCTCCGATGAATTCCGCTTCGAGTTTCTCCAGTCCGCATTGGCGCGCGATCTCGATGACCTCCGAGACCAGCGTGCGCGCGAGGCCGCGGCCGCGATAGTCCTTGTGGACGAGGACGCTCACGCGGGCGATGTGGCGTCTCCAGCCGCCGAGCTGCTGGTGCAGCGTGCAGTCGGCGAGAATTTTTCCCTCGGAGACAGCGAGCAACGGGAGGTTCCGGCCGAGGTCGATGCTCTGGCACCACTGCCGGATGACCTCCGGCTCGGTGACGCGGTGTTTGATCACCATGCGTTCGCGCTCGGGCACAGCGTGGAAGAATTCCAGAAACGCCTGCTCGTCCGATTCGCGCAGAGGACGGATGTCGCAGGTGAAACCGTTTTTGAGCGTGACGGTCTTCGGATATTCCTCCAGTGCCGATTCAAGTGACATGATTCAACCTTTTCCGTTGGCTGGCAACTCGCCCGCCTAGTGTGGTTTGCCGTGCGAGAACGCGCCCGCGATCCCGACCTGATTCACCGACTGCGCATCGATCGACTTCGGGTCGATGCTCCAGCGCGCGGCCAGCGCGGGCAGCCGCTCGCAATTGATCCGCGCCGCCTCGCGGTTCCGGGCCGACACCGTCTCGCCGGCGGCCCCGTAGGGCTGGCACCGCAATCGCAAGTCGCGCTCGGCCTGCGTCAGGTCGCCCTGGTTCCACAGCGTGGCGTCGGCCCACGCGTAGGCCCGGACCACGCGGCCGTTCATCACCTTGATCCACGCGTGATGGTCGAGCGCGCGCTCGGATTGAAAATAAATCACCAGCCCGGCCGTGCGGCTCAATTCGACAATGAATTTGAAAAACTCGTCCACGTCTTCGCGCGGGTCGGGCAGGCCCGTGCCGAAGACGAGCACCCAGCCATTCACGGGCGGCGAGATAAAGAGCTTCTCCTCCGCGGCCAGTTCGATCCCTTCATTCCACGAACACGGCGCGGCCTCATGCAGCCCGAGGGCAACTTCAACTTCACCGGGGTTGGTGGACTTGATCGCGAGCCAGGTTTTTGGGTTCTGGA
>DATDFH010000731.1:0-6893 GCA_036522715.1 Verrucomicrobiia bacterium | reverse complement strand
GGCGGAACTTTTTTTCTGCCGCGATTGGTCGGGCTGCCGCGCGCGACCGCGATGATGATGCTCGGCGAAAAGATTTCCGCGCAGCGGGCGTTCGAAATGGGGATGATCTACAAAGTCTGCGAGGAGGGTGCGCTTGCGGCTGAGGCATCGACTCTCGCGGCGCAGCTCGCGTCGATGCCCACGACCAGCCTGGGGCTCATCAAGCACGCGCTCAACTGCTCCTTCGCAAACACGCTGGACGCGCAACTCGATCTTGAGGCGTCGCTCCAGGAACAGGCGGGCGGGACGAGCGATTATCAGGAAGGCCTCCGGGCTTTTCTGGAAAAACGCCAGCCGAAGTTTACCGGTCGCTAGCCGTGAAAAAGCCTGACGACAATCTTGGTTCCGTAGGCGTGCTGGGCGCCGGCACGATGGGCACGGGCATCGCCCAGGTCGCCGCGACACACGGTCGCGACGTCATGCTTTTCGACGCAGACCATCGGGCGCTCTCCGCCTCGCGCGAAAATCTCACGCGCGCACTCGCGCGCCAGGTGGAGAAGCGGCGGCTTGAAGAAAAGGCGGCGACGGAAATTCTCCAACGCATCCAGCCGGCGGGCGGCCTCGGAGATTTCGCGCAATGCGATTGCGTCATCGAAGCGATCAGCGAAGACCTCGACGCCAAGAAGACGGCTTTCCGGAATCTCGAAGCGGTCGTCCCCAGCCGCGCCGTTCTCGCGACCAACACTTCCTCGCTGTCCATCACCGCGATTGCGGCGGCGTGCAAAAACCCTGAGCGCGTTTTGGGTCTGCACTTCTTCAATCCCGCACCCGTGATGGCTCTGGTTGAGGTCGTGCCCGGACTGGCGACTTCCCAGGAAACGGTCGAGCGCGGCAGCGCCTTGGTGCGGACTTGGGGCAAAACCACGGTCGTGGCCAGCGACACGCCCGGCTTCATTGTGAACCGCGTGGCCAGGCCGTTCTACGGCGAGGCGCTGCAAATTCTGGAGGAGGGCATGGCTGATGTCGCCACCATCGACTGGGCAATGCGCGAGCTGGGTGGTTTCCGCATGGGGCCGTTTGAACTCATGGATCTCATCGGCAATGACGTGAACTACAAGGTCACCGAAACGATCTTCGCCTCGCTCTATTTCGATCCGCGTTACAAGCCCTCGGTGACTCAGAAGCGACTGGTCGAAGCCGGGCGTCTCGGACGCAAGAGTGGCCGGGGCTTTTTCGATTACCGGCCCAATGCAGTCGCGCCCGAGCCGGACAAACAGCCGAAGCTCGGCGAAGAAATTTTCCTCCGCATCATCGTGATGCTCGTCAACGAGGCCGCCGACGTTGTGTTTCATCGCGTGGCGACGGTCCAAGACGTGGACCTGGCGATGACGCTTGGCGCCAATTACCCGAAGGGCCCGCTTCGCTGGGCGGATGAACTGGGCCTCGACACCGTGCTCGCCCGGCTTGCCGCGCTTCAAGAGGAGTATGGCGATGATCGCTACCGCCCGAGTCCGCTGTTGAAGAGATTGGTGCGCTCACACCGGCGGTTTTACGAGCGCACAGGAAGTTGAACCATGACCGAACACGAACTCGCGCAAACCGTCGTGGCGGACTTGCTGGCGAAGGACGCCTTCAGCCAATGGCTCGGTGTCGAAGTCGTCGAAGCCAGACCGGGGCGGGCGGTCGTACGCATGACGGTGCGCAAGGAAATGCTCAACGGCCACGGGATGTGCCACGGCGGCGTCACGTTTTCGCTGGCCGACACGGCGCTGGCCTTCGCCGCCAATGCGCGCGGGCGCATGGCCACTTCCATCGAATGCAGCATGACGTATCCAGCGCCCGCGCGCGAAGGCGACGTGCTCACGGCCGTGGTGGAAGAACAGGCGCTCCGAAGCCGCATCGGCATTTACAGCGTCGTGGTCGAAAACGCCGCGCATCGCAAGGTGGGACTCTTCCGCGGCATCGTCTATCGCGCGGAGAAGGAGCTTGGGAAACCCAATGCCTGACGCCTACCTCATCGATGTGATCCGGACGCCGATCGGAAAATTTGCCGGCGCCCTTTCGCACGTGCGGGCCGACGATCTGGCGGCGCTGGTCGTCGCGGAAATTCTCCGCCGAAATCCAGGCGTCGATCCGGCTCATGTTGACGATGTGATCCTCGGCTGTGCGAACCAAGCGGGTGAGGACAACCGTAACGTCGCGCGCATGGCGTCGCTGCTGGCCGGACTGCCGTCCACGGTTCCGGGCGAAACCGTGAACCGCCTGTGCGCCTCGGGCATGAGCGCCGTCGTGCGCGCGAGCAACGCCATCCACGTGGGCGACGGCGACCTGTTCATCGCCGGCGGCATCGAGCACATGACCCGCGCGCCGTTCGTGGTTTCCAAATCGTCCGCGGCCTTTGCCCGGGACAACCAGATGTTCGACACCAGTCTCGGCTGGCGTTTTGTCAATCCGCGGATGCGCGAACTTTACGGCACCGACTCGATGGGCGAGACCGCCGAAAACGTCGCCGAGAAATACCGCATCAGCCGCGAGGATCAGGACGCGTTCGCCTGGCGCTCGCAAATGAAGGCGGCGGCGCGCGACCGCGGACGGTTCAAGTTCGAGATTGTTCCCGTGAAGATTCCGCAAGCGAAGGATGCCTCCGCGCTTTGTGAACATGACGAATGCATCCGCCCTGACACGACGCCGGAAGTGCTGGCCAGACTCAAGCCGGTGTTCCGCACTGATGGCCGGGGAACGGTGACCGCCGGAAATGCTTCCGGAATCAACGACGGCGCGTGTGCGTTGCTGCTGGCTTCCGAAAAGGCCGCCGCGCGATTCGGTCTGAAGCCACGCGCGCGCCTGGTGGATTCGGCGGTCGTCGGTGTCGAGCCGCGCATCATGGGCATGGGGCCGGTCAGCGCGACCGGGAAGGTCTTGAAGCGCGCGAACCTTTCGCTGGACGACATGGCGGTCATCGAACTCAACGAAGCATTCGCCGCCCAGTGCCTCGCGTGCCTCCGCGAACTCGGCCTCAAGGACGACGATCCGCGCGTCAATCCCAACGGCGGCGCGATCGCGTTGGGCCATCCGCTCGGAATGTCGGGGGCGCGGCTGATCGGCACGGCCATGATCGAGTTGGAACAACGAAACGCCCGCCATGCGCTCTGCACGATGTGCGTCGGCGTCGGCCAGGGGATGGCCACGATCATTGAGAAGTTATGATTGAGGCACCGATGAAGGATCACGAAATGAATGTTCAAAGTTTTGCCGAAGGAAGGTGGTGTGAGGGGAATGGTTCAGCCGCGGAGTTGTTCCACGCCGTCACGGGAGAAAAGATCGGCGAGGTCAGCAGCGACGGATTGGATTTCGCCGGAGTCGTCCGCCACGCGCGCACGGTCGGCGGGCCGCGGCTGCGACGGATGACCTTTCACCAGCGCGCGCGGTTGCTCAAGGCGCTCGGCAAATATCTCACGGACCGGAAGGAGGAGCTTTATCAGGTCTCGTATGCCACCGGCGCGACGCGCCACGACTCGTGGCTGGATATCGACGGCGGCATCGCCACACTCTTCACCTACGCCAGCAAAGGCCGGAAGGAATTGCCGGACGAGACGTTCCACGTCGAGGGCGAGCCGGAGACGTTGTCGAAGTCCGGAAGCTTTGTGGGCCGCCACATCTGCGTCCCGCTTGAAGGCGCGGCCATCCATATCAACCCGTTCAACTTTCCCTGCTGGGGCATGTTGGAAAAACTTTCCCCGACGCTGCTGGCCGGAGTTCCGGCGATCATCAAGCCGGCCAGCCCCACGTGCTTCCTCGCCGAGCGTCTCGTGCGACTGATCGTCGATTCAAAAATCCTGCCCGAGGGCGCCTTGCAGTTGGTGTGCGGGCACACGGGAAGTCTGCTCGATCACGTCACCTGTCAGGATGTCGTCACCTTCACCGGCTCGGCGGCGACCGCGGCCCGGCTCCGAAATCATCCGGCGATCCTCGCGAACTCGGTCCGCCTCAATGTCGAAACGGACTCGTTGAACTGCGCCATCCTCGGTCCCGACGCGGCGCCCGGCACGGAGGAGTTCGCGCTGTTCATCAGGGAGGTCACCCGAGAGATGACCATCAAAGCCGGCCAGAAGTGCACCGCGATTCGCCGGACGATTGTGCCGCGGACGCTGACCGAAGCGGTGGTCAAGTCGCTCAAGCAGGCGCTCGCAGAGATCAAACTGGGCGACCCGGCCATCGAGGGAGTGAAGATGGGCCCGCTCGTGAGCCGCGGCCAGGTCTCGGAGGTCAAAGATCGGGTCGCCCAACTCCGGCACGCCGGCGAGACGGTCTGCGGCGACCCGGATCATTTCGACGTCGTGGGCGATCACCCGGAACGCGGCGCCTATTTTCCCGCGGTACTCCTGTATTGCGATGATCCGCTGACCAAGATGGTGTTTCACGAAACCGAAGCCTTCGGCCCCGTCAGCACCGTGATGCCGTACTCGTCTCTGGACGAAGCGGTCGAGATCGCGAAGATGGGTCAGGGCAGTCTCGTCGGCTCACTCTTCACCGCCGATGAACGCGTCGCCCGGCAGGTGGTTTCCGGTATCGTCGCCTTTCACGGACGCTTGCTTCTGGTGGATCGCGAATGCGCCAGGGAATCGACGGGACACGGTTCGCCGCTGCCGCATCTCATTCACGGCGGCCCCGGCCGCGCGGGTGGCGGCGAGGAGCTTGGCGGCGTCCGCTCGGTGTTGCGCTACATGCAGCGTGTCGCCTTGCAAGGCTCCCCCTCCACGCTCACCTCGCTGTGCGGTCAGTGGATAAAAAATGCGCGGCAACACACCGACGGCATTCATCCATTCCGCAAAACATTCGACGAACTGCGCATTGGCGAAACGCTCACGACGCATCGACGCACGATCACCGAAGCTGACGTCGTGAATTTCGCCGCGATCAGCGGCGATCATTTCTACGCGCACACCGATGAACTGGCCGCGCAGGAATCCATTTTCAAACGCCGCGTCGCCCACGGGTATTTCATCCTGTCGGCTGCCGCCGGCCTGTTCGTTGACCCGGCCAAGGGGCCGGTGCTTGCGAACTACGGACTCGAACACCTGCGTTTCACCAAGCCCGTCTTCATCGGCGACACGATTCAGGTGCGGTTGACCTGCAAGCAGAAGACCGCGAAGGAAAAGCGCGAGGGCGAGGAGCCGCAGGGCGTGGTGGCTTGGGACGTGGAGGTCACCAATCAAAACTCCGAGACCGTGGCGACCTACACCATCCTCACGCTGGTCAAGCGCTCGACGATCTGACATGCAAACCGACGGCGACATCACTCTCGACGTCACGCAAGGCGTGGCGTCACTCAACTTCCATCACTCCAAACGGAACGCGCTCACGCGCACTTTGCTGAATAACCTCGCCGGGGAAATCACGCAACTCGGAGCGCGGGAGGATGTGCGGGTGATCGTGTTGAGGAGCAGTGGTGACGAGGTATTCTGTGCGGGCGCGTATTTTCACGACCTGCTCGGCATCGAAACCTTCGAGCAGGGAAAGGAATTCTTCTTGGGCTTCGCGCGCTTGATCCTCGCGATGAAGAGTTGTCCGAAGTTCATCATCGCGCGGGTGCACGGCAAAGCGATCGGCGGAGGCGTGGGAATCGTTGCTGCGACGGATCATGCCTTCGCATTGGGCACAGCCTCGATCAAGCTCAGCGAACTGGATCTCGGACTCGGCCCATTCGTCGTCGGGCCGCCCATCGAGCGGAAGCTGGGCGTGGCTGCGTTCAGCGCCCTCGCCACGGACACGAGCTGGCGCGACGCCGCGTGGGCCAGACATCACGGCCTGTACGCGGAGGTGTTCGAAACCGTTTCCGAACTCGACGCGGCCACGGCGACGCTCGCCAGCCGGCTGTCGCGCAGCAATCCGGAAGCGATGGCGAAACTCAAGGCTGTCTTTTGGGAAGGCACCGAACACTGGGACACGCTGCTGAAGACTCGTGCCGAAATCAGCGGGCGGCTTGTCCTGTCAGACTACACTGTGAAGGCGCTCGCTGCCGCGAAAGCGTCGAAGTCCTAGCGCCGGTCATCCGCCCAGCTTCCGTCGGTCCACCACGCGCACCGCTTTGCCGATGCTGCGCTCGAGGCTGCGCGGTTTCATCACGGTGACCTTGCAATGGATCACGAGCGCCTCGTGCAGGCGGTGTTGAATTCTCTTCTCCAGTTCATCGAGCCGCGCCGGTCCGGCGGATTTGGAAAATGTTTCCGTGCCTTCCACCCGCACCTCGAACGAATCCAGCTCGTGTCGCTTGCGGTCCACCACGATCTGGTATTGCGGCGCGACTTCGCCGAATTCGAGCAGGACCTTTTCAACCTGGGAGGGAAAGACATTCACGCCGCGCACGATGAGCATGTCGTCCGTGCGACCAAGAACCTTCCCCATCCGCGCCAGCGTGCGGCCACAAGCGCACTTTTCCTGATGCAGAACCGTGCGGTCGCCCGTGCGGTAGCGGATGAGCGGCATGGCCTCCTTGGTCAGCGTGGTGAACACCAGTTCGCCCTCGACGCCAAATCCAAGCGGCTGGCCGTCCTTCGGATCGATGATCTCCGGATAAAAGTGATCCTCAAAAACATGCAGGCCGTTGTGGTGCTCGCATTCCATCGCGACGCCGGGCCCGATGATTTCCGTCAGGCCATAGATGTCATAGGCCACGAGGTTCAGCGCCGCTTGAATCTCCCGCCGCATTTCTTCCGACCACGGCTCAGCGCCGTGAATGCCGACGCGGAGTTTGAAGCGTTCGCGGACATCGATCCCCGCCGCGACCGCTTCCTCGCCCAGCACGAGCGCATACGACGGCGTGCACGTGAGCACCGTGGCGCCGAAATCTTCAAGCAGCATCAACTGGCGCGCCGTCAGCCCGGACGACACCGGCACCACCGTCGCGCCGACGG
>DATDFH010000730.1:0-10703 GCA_036522715.1 Verrucomicrobiia bacterium | reverse complement strand
GAAGGTGGCGACGACGATCGGGAGCACGCCCGGCAGAAATGCCTGTTCGGCCGGCAGGGAAAGGGCGCAACCCACGCGGCCCAACGCGGCCTGGTTGGTGTTGACAAGCAGAGTGCCCGAGGCGCCCGAGGCGCGGCCTGCGCTGACAAACCGGATCACGCCGGGATCAAACTCGAGGCTGAAGCCGATGCCGTTCTCGCCGCCCTGCGCGGTCAACTGGACCGTGACGTAGAGGAGATTGCTGGTCGTGTAACTGCCCGGCACGCGCACGACTGACGGCGGCGGGAGGACGTTGAGGAACGCGGGCTGGCTCCCGGCCGCGCCGGCAAGATTGGAGACGACCACTGAGTAGCTGCCGGCGTTGGCGCGCTGCACGCCCACGAGGGTCAACGCGCTGTTGGTCGCGCCAGTGATGGACTGCCCGTTGAAGCGCCACTGGTAACGCAGCGGTGCGCTGCCCGTGGCGGCGACGGAGAAGGCGGCGTTGGACCCGGCGCCGATCGTGAGCGGCTGCGGTTGCGAAGTGATGGCCGGGAGGATGACGCTGACCGCGAGCTGGGCGTTGCTGCTGTCCAAGGCATGATACGGATTGGAAATGTGCACGCGGTAAGTCCCAGCTTGATTGGTGGCGAGCGCGGTGAGGACAAGCAGCGCGTTGGTGGCGCCGGTGAGATCGTTGCCATTGAATTGCCACTGATAACTCAACGGCGGCGCGCCGTACGCGTCAACCGCCAGAATCGCGGTGCCGCCGAGCGCGACGGTCTGGCCGGCCGGCTGCGTAAGAATCGTGACCGGATATTCGACCGGGTTGACCGTCAGCACCGCCGACGTGGAAAGAATCGAACCGAGCAAGTTGCTGACGAGCACGGTGTAGACGCCGGCATCGGCGGCGACCGCGTTACTGAACGTCAGCAATCCATTCGTGCCGCCGGGCACCGGCGCGGCGTCGTGATACCACTGGAAACTCAGCGGGACGGCACCCGCCGCGCGAACCCGCAGCGCCGCGCGCATGCCCTCGAAAACGGTCTGGCCAACGGGATCGGTGATGATGCTCGGCGGTGCGGGCGTCCGATCCGTGCGGCGGTACGCGGCGAAGATGTCGTTGCCGCCCGCACTGGTCAGCGACAGCGCATCGAAGCTGGAGGTGCCGGTGAACCAGCCGCTGATCACGGCGTTCCCCGCGGGATCAACGCCCAAGCCGTAAGGAAACAGCCCGCGCGTGTTCGCGCCAGCCGCGCTGATCAGCGTGCCGGCGGCATCGTAGCCCACGATGAAGGCGTCGTTGGCAAAGGTCGTCGGCAGATTCGTCGAGCCTAGGTCGAGGTTGGCGGCAAAGGTTCCGCCGACGAATGTATTGCCCGTGCTGTCGCCGGCGGCGACGTACGCCTGCACGCTCGAACTTGAGCCGATGCGCCGCGCCCAGTCGGGCTGACCGTTGGCGTCGAAGCGCGCGACGAAGCCGTTATTCACCAGGCTGTTGCTGATGAACGGCGGGAAGCTCGTCGCGCCGAACTCGAACGTTCCGCCGAAATAGCCGCCCACACACACGCCGCCCGCGCCGTCCACCGTCAAGCCCCGCAAGTACTCGTTGCCGTAGCCGCCCGCCCGCTGCGCCCACGCCAGCGCGCCGTCGGGCGAGAACTTCGCCACGAACAAGTCGCTGCCGCCCTTGCTCAAAAGATTCGTCGTGCCCGCTTCAAGCGCGCCGGTGAAATAGCCGCCGACAAACACATTGCCCGCGGAGTCCACTCCCAGGCCGTAAGTGTAGTCGTTGCCAGCGCCGGCCAGGCGCCTTGCCCACAGCGGCTGGCCGGACGGATTGAACTTCACGACGAATGCGTCGTTCGTTCCGGCGCCGGTGAGAGTCGTCGCCGCGTCCACCACGAGACCACCCTGATAGAAGCCGGTGACGAAGACGTTGCCGCTCACGTCCACGGCGACCCGCTGCGCCAGCGCGGAGGGCTGGCCGCGCATACCGTAGGCCCAGATTCCCTTTCCATCGGGATCGTACTTCGCCACGAACGCCCCGGAGGCGTTGCTCACCCCAAGCGGAACACCGGCGATGATGGCCCCCGAGTTGTAGAGGCCGGCGACATAGATATTTCCTCCGTCGTCCAACGCCATTCCAAAGACCTGTTCGTAACCCGGCCCGCCATCGCTCCGAATCCAAAGCAGGTTGCCCTGCGGGTCGTGCTTGGCAATGAACAGGTCGCCGTTGGCGGAGTTCACGCCGCCGGCGTTGGTGAGTGTCGCGGAACCATACGTGGATTGCGCCAGGAAATAACCCGCGACGCAGGTGTTGCCCGCGGCATCCATCGCGGCGGCCTGGCCATAGTCCGCGTAAATGCCGCCACCGCGCACGGCCCACAGCCATTTGGCCGGCAGGACGACGAGCTGCGCCGCGGCCGAGTTCGTGAGGCCGTAATCGTTGGTGACCGTGACCGAGTACGTGCCCGCGTCGTTGGTCTGCAACGGGCCGATGGTGAGCGACGCCGCGTTTGCGCCCGGCAGCGGTTGGCCGTCCTTGATCCATTGAAACGCCAGCGGCGAGGCGCCGACCGCCTGGGCGGACAGCGTCGCGCTGTAGCCGACATAGTTCGTGGCCGACTTCGGCGCAACGGTGATCACCGGCGGACTGACCGGATCAACGGCAAGGTGCGCCACCCCGCTCGTGGCCGCGCCGTACTGGTTGCTGACGATCACAAAGTAGTCACCCGCGTCGCCCGCCTGCGCATTGGTGATGGTCAACATGCGATTGGTCGGGTTGCCCAGCGGCGTCGGCGCGCCGTTGAACCACCACTGGTACGCGAAGGGTGGCGTGCCGCCCGCCGTCACCGAAAAAGCGGCGGTCCAACCTGCGGAAACAGAAAGATTCGTTGGATCAGCGGTGATGGTTGGCGCGACGGCCGCGATCACCGTCAGGGTCGCGACCGAACTTGTCACCGAACCAAACAAGTTGGTGATGAGAAGGAAATAGCCTCCCGCGTCGGCGGGCGCGAGATTGGTCATCGTGAGCGACAGTCCGGTGCGACCTGGCAGCGGGCTGCCGTTGAAAAACCATTGCGGGAACAATGGGGCCGTCCCCGACGCCGTGACCGAAAAGGTGCTGTTCAGCCCGACAAAGTTGGTCTGGTTAAGCGGCTGCTGGGTGATCGAAGGCGCGTTGGTCGCGCGCGTGTGGAAGAGCTTGGCGACGAAACCGTCGCTCGCGCCGTTGGCGTTGGTGGTGGCGTTCGTCAGCGTGACGGCGTCGAACGCGACGTTGGTGCGGAAGGTTCCGGCAAGCAGGACGTAGCCCTGCGGGTCGATGGTGAGCGCGTTCCCCTGGTCGGCCAGCGCGCCGCCGGTTCCCTTCGCCCAGAGGACCGAGCCGTTGGTGGAATACTTCACCAGGAAGATGTCGTTGGTCCCGGAAGTGACGATGTTGCTCGTCCCGAACGTCGCCGTCGTCGGGTAGTAGCCCGTGACCAGCACCTCGCCGGAGGAGTTGACTGCGATCGCCTTGCCCGCGTCGAAGGAAGTCCCGCCGCCTTTCTGGAGCCACACGGAAGTGCCGGCGGCGTTGTACTTGACCGTGAAACAGTCGATGCCGCCGGTGGGTGTCACGCTCAAGCTGCCGAAATAAGCCGTCCCGCCAATTGAACCGGTCGCGTACACGTTCGTGGACGCGTCCACCGCCACGCCCAGGCCGAAATCCGAACCACTGCCGCCACCCTGCCGCAACCAGATCAGATCGCCGTTCGCATCAAAGCGCACGACGTAAACGTCATCAAAAGCCGAAGAGGTCACGTTGCTCGTCCCGATCGTCAGCGTGTTGCGGAACGAGCCCACCACGACCACGCCGCCCGCGCCGTCAACCGCCACAGCGGACGCCGAGTCGTTGGTGGTGCCGCCCATTGTCCGCACCCACTTGAGCGTCCCCGCCGAATCATATTTCGCCACGAAACCGTCGTTGAGTCCGGCGCTGGTCACCATGTTGGTCGCGAACGTCGCCGTGCCGCCAAACGTTCCGACGACGAAAATATTTCCCAGCGCATCCGCGGCCACGCCGCTGCCCGCGTCCGAAAGATTGGTCCCGCCGAGGCGCCGCGCCCATTGCAACGCACCCGCCGGATCATACAGCGCCACGAAACAATCCGATCCCCCGGCCGACACGAGGTTCGTCCCCATCGGCAGCGTCCCCGAAAACGTTCCCGCCACGATCACGTTGGAGGCGCCGTCCACGGCCAGTGCGTTGATCGAGTCGGTGCCGGTGCCACCGACGCGGATCACCGACAGGAAATTTCCGTTCGGATCGTATTTGGCGAGGAATGCATCCTGCCCGTTGGCGGAGGCGACCACGTTTGAAGTTCCGAAACGGGCGCTCCCGATGAAATTTCCGCCGACAAAAACGTTGCCAGCGCCGTCGGTGACCACCGCGTTGGCGGTATCATTGGTGTTTCCTCCCATACCGGCAGCCCACAAAAAGGTCGGCGGCGCCTCGCCCGCACGCACGCTGTTCGCAGACAACACCCACGCAGCCGCCAATCCAGACGCCACCGCAACGCGGAAGAAGGCTGTCCAAATGCGCGTTCCACCTGTGCGGGACTGGTTTTGCAATCGAGTCATGGGGCACGGACGCGGCTGGATGAATCCTGGAATCTGGCTGCGCAGTGCCTATGAGCCGCCGATCCGGGGTTAAGGTCAAGTGAAAAGCCGGCAGGCACCCGCAATTCAGCTGACGATTCAGATGATTGGGAAGGCCGGGGCTTTGGATACTCCGCGCATCGAGGACGCCTCACGCTTACAATCCGCCGCCCAGAGCTTTGACCACGCGCTTGGAGGGCTTGGCGGTCTGGCCGGAGATGAACTTCTTGAATTCGTCGCCGAGCTTCACGGCCTCGATGAGCTTCTTGTCGATCTTTGCCAACTCTTTCTCCGAGGGCTCGCGCTCGACGCGAGGGGCCTTGGATTTGGAAGGCGCGGCGATCTTCACGGGAGTCGCCGCTGCGAACACCGCGCGGGCGGCCGGCACCGTCGCGGTCGCTGGAGCGGGCGCGATTTCCCATGGCGTGAACGGCGCGGCCAAGTCGGCAACCTGCCAAGCGCCGGAAATTTCGCGGCGCAATTGCTTCTCCATCGGCAGTTCGATCTCGCCGGCGGGCGTCTTCAAGCGCACGTGGTCAAAGGCGATCGCTGCCACGGTGCAGTCGCCGATTTTTTCGCCGGTGTGGACGAAGGTCTTGAACTCGGCGCGGTTGCCGTCGAACACCGCGAGACTGCCGCCGGGATAACTTCCAGTGCCGATGAGCGCAAAGGCCGCTGGCGCGGCGGGAGCAGCATCATCCGCGCGAACAGGCGTCAGCGGCGCGAATGCCAGCGACGCGCCAAGCAGCGCAAAGGTTGTCGTGAAGCAGACGGGCAGGCGGCGCTTGTTCGTCAGTGTGGCGATCATGTCGGGAGAAATGGACTGTGGAAGTGCCTGGCAGATTCATCCCGACTTCATTGGCATAGGAATCCGGCCTTGGAGCGTCGATCAGTTTCTAACGGCGAGCACGTCATGCTGTCGGATACTCTGCGGGAGCTTCACCAGCTTCCGCACGACATAAAGTGAAACCCGGAAACCAAAGAAAGGAGCCGTAATGAAACCTACCTGCACAACAATCGCATCAAGTGCGGTGGCACTCCTCTGCCTGACCTTGGGCAACAGCCTGAGGGCACAAGCAGACGATCCCGCCGGTGCGACGAAACCCGAGGTTCGCCCCGCCGAGGCGAACCTGTCTTCCGAAACGAAATCCGAATCCATATCCACCGAAGGGCAGCCGACGAAATTCAACAAGGCCAGCAGCTTCATCGGCATGGAGGTTCGGAATCAAAACGACGAACGCCTCGGCACGATCCGGGAACTCGTTTTCGACCCCAAGTCCGAGCGTATGTCCTACGCCGTGATGGCCACCGGCGGCATCGCCGGGTTCAGCCCAAAGCTCATGGCTATTCCGGTGAGCGCGTTCTCGCCCGGGCCGGACGAGAAACACCTCGTGCTCCACGCGGAGAAATCCAAGATCGAGTCCGCGATGGGCTTCACCCACGAGAAATGGCCGAGCGTAGCCAATCCGAGCTGGGGCGCCGAGCCGTTCTGGCAGAAGGACGCCGACGCGTCGGGCATCGTCCGCGATCCGGCGTTGCCGCTGATTGACAATCCTGACGACGACGACACGGACGACTAACCGACGCCATGAGAACACGGAGGGATGGAAACATCCCTCCTCTGTCTCGCGCATTTCGAGCAGCGCGGCTTTGGGCTGGCCACAGGCGCAGTCGATTCCTTACCCTGCGCGACCAATATGAGACGCGCCCTGTTCGCCTCACTGTCTTGCATCGCCAGCACCTTTGCCTTTGCCGACGAAGGGATGTGGCTGTTCAACCAAACTCCGCGCGAAGTGCTCCGCGACCGTTACCACTTCGACGCGACCGACGCCTGGCTGGATCACCTGCAAAAGTCCTCGGTGCGCTTCAACTCCGGCGGATCGGGCAGCTTCGTGAGCGAGGATGGCCTGCTCATTTCCAATCACCACGTCGGCGCCGATGCGCTGCAAAAACTCAGCACGAAGGAGAAGAATTATCTGCGCGACGGTTTTTACGCGAAGACCCTCGCCGCGGAAGTGAAGTGCCTCGACCTCGAACTCAACGTGCTCCAGTCCATCGAAGACGTGACCACGCGCATCAATGCCGCCGTGCCCGCCGACGCCGATCCAGCCGCCGCCTTCGTCGCGCGCCGCAAGGTGATTGCCGAGATCGAAAAGGAGTCGCTCGACAAGACCGGGCTGCGGTCGGACGTGGTCACGCTCTGGCAGGGCGGCGCATATCATCTCTACCGCTTCAAGCGCTACACCGACGTGCGGCTGGTTTTCGCGCCCGAGGCGCAAATCGCGTTTTACGGCGGCGACCCGGACAACTTCGAGTTCCCGCGCCACGACCTGGACATCTGCCTCTTCCGCGCTTACGAGAACGGCAAGCCCGCCAAGGTGCAGAACTATCTGCGCTTCTCGACTACAGGCGCGAAGGAAGGCGAACTGGTTTTCGTCTCCGGTCATCCCGGCCGCACCAGCCGCTTGCTGACGGTCGCGGAACTGGAATATCTCCGCGACCAGCGGACGCCCTTTCTCCTCGGCCTGCTCAAGCGCACCGAAGTCTTGCTCGAATCCTGGAGCGCGCGCAGCCAGGAGAACGCCCGGCGCGCGGAGCATGATTTGTTCGGGGTGAAAAATTCCCGCAAGGCGCTCGATGGACGCCTCGGCGGTTTGCTCGATCCGGAATTGTTCTCGACGAAGGTAAAAGGCGAGGCGGATTTCAAAGCGAAGCTCAAAGGCTCCGGCGCGCACCCGGACGCGCTCGCCGCCTACGACAAGATCGCAGCAGCCACCAAGACCATCGCCGCGCAGGCCACCCGGCAGAATTTCCTCGAAGGCGGGATGGGTTTCAGCTCCGACAGCTTCGGCATCGCGCGCACGTTGCTGCGCGCCGGCGATGAGCGGCCCAAGCCCAACGGCGAGCGCCTGCGCGAATTCAGCGATTCGGGGAAGGAGTCGCTCGAACTGAGCCTGTTCTCCGAGAAACCGATCTACACCGACCTCGAAATCCTGACGCTGAGTGACTCGTTGACGTTCCTCGCCGGGCAGTTGGGCAGCAACGACCCGCTCGTGAAGAAAGTTCTCGCTGGCAAATCGCCACGCGAACGCGCCGCGCAACTGATCAACTCCACCAAGGTCCGCGACGTGGCCTTCCGCAAGAGACTTTACGAAGGCGGCGCGAGCACGGTGTCGGCGGCGAAGGATCCGATGATCGAACTCGCGCGATTGATCGACGGCGAGTCCCGCACGCTCCGCAAAGTCTTCGAGGAGCAAACCGAGACCAAACAGCAGGCGCACGCCGCGATTGCGCGCGCCCGCAATGCGCTGCTCGGCACGGCCGGCTATCCCGACGCGACGTTCACGCTGCGTCTGGCCTTCGGCGAAGTGAAGGGCTACGAGGAAGACGGCCAGCACATCGCCCCGCTCACCACCTTCGGCTCGCTCTACGCGCGCGCGGATGAGATGAAGCGGCGTCCGCCCTTCGACCTGCCGCCGCTGTGGGAGAAGCGTAAGTCACGGCTGAATGCGAAGACGCCCTTCAACTTCGTGAGCACGTGCGACATCATCGGCGGCAACTCGGGCAGCCCCACGGTCAATCGCGCGGGCGAATTCGTCGGCATCATCTTCGACGGCAATCTCCAAAGCCTCCCGTGGGATTACGCGTTCAGCGACAAGGTGGGCCGCGCGGAATCCGTCCACTCAGCGGCGATCTTCGAGGCGCTCAACAGAGTCTATGGCGTGAAGGATCTCGCCGACGAACTGGTCGCGGGCAGGCGCTCGAAATAGAGAACCGGTGGATCGAACGTCCGCGTGAGCGTTGTTCTGGCAACGCGCGCGAACTAATTCGGAATCGCGTTCAGCGTGTACCAGCACGTGTCATTGCGCAGCGCTTTGCCGTCGGCATTGGTCACATCAAGCGCGCGAATGGTGGCGACGTAACCGGCGCGCCAGCCGTCGAGCTTGAGGCGCACGTGGAGTTTGTCGGACGAGACCGCGGCGCTCACAACCTTCACTTCGGAGGCGCTGTCGGGTTTCCCGTCGAAATCAAACTCGGGCGAGCCGTAGACCGAGTGATACTCGGTGCGGTATTGAGACACGTCCCAATTGTCCGCCTTGCCCGCCGTCGCGGGATCGCACGGTTGCGTGAAGGTCAGCTCGAAGCCGTCGTGTTGCGTGCGCACTTCCTTGATCTCGAAGGGCACCTTGCCCGTGAACGAGACGCGGTCGAGCGAGAAATCCTTGGGCGCGACGGCGGCCCACGCGCCGTTCTTGAGGCCGCCGACGTAGAGCTTGCCATCGGGGCCGTAACTGAGCCGGTTCACGCCGGAGTTGAAGCCCTTCGCGAACGGCCACACGCAGCCCTGCCATTCGCCGTTCACCTTTTCGAGGAACACGCGCATCACAAGCGCGTTCTGGAATTCCCCGATGAGCAACTGCCCTTTGAACGGCCCGAAGCGTTCGTCGCGGATCGTCTCGATGCCACTCGCTGACTTCGACAGCTTGTTGTACGGGAACCACACTGCGGGCGGATCAAATTTCGTCGGCTTCTCGAATTGCTCCTTCGTCGCGGGCTGCGTGGACGGATACCCGTAGAACCGTCCCTTCTGAAGGTGGTTCAATTTTCCAGCGCCCTGCCAGTTGCCTTGGTTCTCGGTCATGAAGATGTCGCCCTCGTAGGTGCCGAAGCCGTCGGGCGAACGCAGCCCGCTGCAAAACGGCGTCACCGTGCGCCCGTCGCGGCTCACCACGATGTCCCAGCCCATGAACGGCACGCCCCACACGCCATGCGCGCCGATGCGGAAGACGTGGAAATTGCCGTCGCGGTCGAGCGTGGGGCCGAAACTGAAGTCGTGGTAGTTGCCCGTGTGGCCCCAATCTTGGCTGATGCACTCGAAGAGATCGGCCTCGCCGTCGCCGTCGGTGTCGCGCAGGCGGGTGAGTTCCTGCTTTTGCACGATGTAGATGTCGCCTTCGATGACCTTCAACCCGCCCGGCTCGCACAGCCCGCGCGCGAATCGGCGATACGTGGCGGCGGCCGGCGCGCCCGTCGGCTTCTGCACGAAATAAACGTCGCCGAGCCACGTGCACACGGCGAGATCGCCGTCCGGGAGAAAGTCCATGCCGGTGACGCCCAGTTCGATTTCCTTCGGCACGGGGAAATGTTCCAAGCGATAAGACTCATCACCGGCGGGGAGAAGGAAGGTTTTGTCGCCGACGATCACTTTCGACGCTGCGCGTTTTGGCTGGGGCAAATCAATCGGCAGGTCGCGTGTCAAATTGCCATCAGGACCGGCTCCTGCGCTTGCGGTGATCAGCTCGAAGCGGACCTGGTTGGTGTGCCATGGAATCTTCACCCAGACCGCCGGCGCGGTGAACGCGCGCGGAACCGTGCGTTGCACTGACTCATTTTTTTCTTCAATCCAAACACGCTGTTCAACAACTCCCGGCGGTTTGCCCACGTTGACCTCGACACCCGGCGCGCCGGCCACCGCGACGGCCACCAACCGTTCGCCGGGAGCGAGCTTGGGCTTGCCGCTTGAGCCCATCGCTCCGGTCATCAGGTTGGCGAGCAGCCACAACGTCTCGGAACACGGTCCGACCTCGACGCGGCGCGCGATCGTATGGCCGCCGCGGGCCAGCGGGGTTTCCGATACACCTACAACGCCGTCTTTGCCCGCCGGGATTTCGTAGCGCAGCGTGGTCTCGCCGCCCTTGGTGCTGATGCCGAGGAAGCGCGCCCCTGTTGGCGCTTCGGTCGCCGGTTTGTCGGGCATCGTGCCAACCGCCCACGGGAAGACGGGCGGATTGGTCCAGAGCACGGTGCCGTTGAAGTCGCAGTAGAACCGATCCTTGCCCTGATGATACGCCGCGCCCCAGAGATTGAGCGTCTCGCCCTGCCACGCGACGTGTGCGCGGAGCAGTTCGGTGTCGAAGGCCACGTGCAGGTTCGTCGCCAGCGGGATGTGCACGCTGCGCACCGCCTCGCTCATCGGCGCGCGGCGGAACGGCATGTCGGCCGGATCGTGCCGCGCCGGCAGCGCAACCTTCTTCGGCTTGAACGACTTCTTCGCGTCCGCCGCGACCACGCAGAGC
>DATDFH010000729.1:0-4302 GCA_036522715.1 Verrucomicrobiia bacterium | reverse complement strand
GCCCCATGAAACACTCGAAACTCACCCCCTCGTCGTCCGGTGAATCTCGCCGGAGCTTCCTGAAAAAATCCTCCGTCGCGGCCGCCGCCGTTGCCTCCGCGCCGCTGCTCAAGACGCCCGTGTACGGCCAGAACCAGGCGCCGTCCGCCAACGTCGCGGGCGCCAACAACAAGCTCGTCGTCGGCCTCATCGGCATCGGCCATGGCATTGGCAAGGCCCACATGAAGTCGATCCACGACAACGGCCCGGCCAACAACGTCCAGATCGGCGCGGTGTGCGAACTCTGGTCGCAGCGCCGCGAGAGCGCGCAGAAATTCTGCGGCCTCCCCGACAAGGACGCCTACACCGACCACAAGAGGCTTCTCGAACGAAAGGATATCGACGCCGTGGTCATCGCCACGCACGACGTGTGGCACGCGCCCATCTCGATCGACTCGCTCAACGCCGGCAAGCACGTCTATTGCGAGAAGCCCATGACGCGTTACCTCGACGAGGCGATCCAGGTCCACGACACCGTCAAGAAGACCGGCAAGGTCTTCCAGGTCGGCTCGCAGGGTTGCTCCGCGCAGACCTATCACAAGGCCGCCGAGTTGATCAAGGCCGGCAAGATCGGCGAACTCGTCTGGGGCCAGGGCACCTACTGCCGCAACAATCCCAAGGGCGAGTGGAACTACGACATCGAACTCCAGAACGCCTCCGAGATTGACTGGAAACACTGGCTCGGCCAGAGCGGCGACCGCGCCTTCAACCCCGACCACTATCACCGCTGGCGCAAGTATCTCCCCTATTGCGCGGGCCTCCTCGGCGACCTCTTCCCGCACCGCCTGCACCCGTTGCTGCTCATGACCGGCAATCCCGAATTCCCCCGCCGCGTCGTTTGCACCGGCACCAAGAAAATCTCCACCGACCGCGACGTGCCGGACACCACGCACATGCTCGCCGAGTTCCCCAGCGGCTACACGCTCTTCATCGTCAGCACCACGGTCAACTCGCAGGGACTCGACGACGTCATCCGCGGCAACAAAGCCGTGCTCAAGACCACCGTCGGCGCCAACAAGGTCGAACTCACCCCCGAGCGCCCCTACGCCGACGAGATCGACCAGCAGACCTTCGACCAGCTCAACCCCGGCGAATCGATCTCCGTCCACGAGAAGAACTGGTTCGACTGCATCCGCGGCGGCAAGGTGCCCAACGCGAACATCGACCTCGCCATCCGCGTGCAGACCATCATCAGCATGGCGGAAATCTCCGAACGTTACGGCATCGCCGCGTTCTGGGATGCCAAGAAGCGCCGCGTGACCGATTCCAACGGCAAGGAATACCGCATCAGCTACGACACCTCGACCAAGCCGTATCTGATGACCAAGGCCTGATTCAACGGCTCTCCACCGACGGGGTTCCGCGCCAGCGGGACCCCGTTTTCGTTTCTGGCGAAGGACTCCCGGCCGCGATTCAGGGGGATCAAGGCCATCCGGATCAGGGTTTGTGAGCCAACCGCCATTCAGTTAACGATAAACAACATGGGTGTTTGCCGTTGAACCACTGGGTGTTCGCTTGTCGAGTACCGGGTATTTGCCGTTCAAGTACCGGGTACTTGCCGTTCAACCCCCCGGGGGTTGAAGTTCAAGTACCCGGGGGTCGCCATTCAACCCCCGGGGGGTTGAAGTTCAACTACCGGGGGGTTGCCGTTCAAGTACCGGGGGGTTGAAGTTCAACCCCCGGGTGTTTGCCGCGCAGAGACCCGGTCTGGCCGCCGATTTTGGCTGTTCGTTCCCTCGCCTCCCAAGGCTAATCTCCCTCCCGTGCCGCCACTGACCCTCGCCCGCAACGCGATGAACACCCGCTTCGAGATCGTGCTCCATGGCGGCGATCCGGTCCGGTTGCGCGCCGTGGCCGAGGAGGCGCTCGACGAAATCTCGCGGCTCGACGCGCAACTCAGCGCCTACAACCGCACGAGTGAACTCACGCAGATCAACGCCCGCGCCGCCACCGCGCCGGTGCGCGTGGAACCGCGGCTCTTCCGCCTGCTCCAGCACGCCCAACAACTCTGGCGCGAGACCGGTGGCACATTCGATCTGACCGTCGCGCCGCTGATGCGCTGCTGGGGTTTCGTGCGCGACACCGGGCGGTTGCCCGATCCCGCCGATCTCGAAACCGCCCGTGCGAATGTCGGCATGAACCTGGTCGAACTGCACGAGCACAACTTCACTGTCCGCTTCACGCGCCCCGGTGTGATGCTCGATCCCGGCGCCATCGGCAAAGGCTTCGCGCTCGATGTCGCGATGCAGACCATCCGCGACGCGGGAATCGAATCGGCACTGCTGCATGGCGGCACGAGCTCCGTCTCCGCCCTCGGCGCGCCACCGGATGCTGAAGCGTGGAAGATCGCCATCGAATATCCGCGGCTCGAAAACGGTGCGCCCGTTTCGCCCGTCGCCGCGCGGGCAGCAACTCCGGCAACCGATGCCAATCCCCTGCTCGCCGTGGTTCCGTTGAAGAACGAATCCCTCTCCGTTTCCGCTGTGTGGGGCAAGGGCTTCGCCGCCGGTGGCCGTTTCTTCGGCCACGTCATCGACCCTCGCACGGGCGAACCGGCGGACACCGCGTGGCTCGCGGCCGTCGTCAGTCCGTCGTCGACGGACGCAGAGGCTTTTTCGACCGGGCTGCTCACGCTCGGCGGTGGCGGGCTTGACGCGATCACGAAGCTCCGACCGGGAATGCGCGCACTGGTCCTCTCCCGCGGCGCGATGCCCGAAGAGTTTCAAGTCGCGGCGAGCGGGATCGCCGCGAGCTCGGTGTAGCGTGAACCGCCGGGTGAAAGTTCGCTGCGCATCAACTGCACGCGATTCGCCATCCAGCCGCCGAGATCATCGACGCGGAACTGTAGCAACACCTCCTTCATCCGCCGCACCTCCAGCGGCGGAAGATTCTTCACCCGGCCCAGCGTGAGGTGCGGCGAGAACTCGCGTTCCTCCTTGTCACCAAACGCAGCCGTGGCCTCCGTGATGCGTCGTTGCAACTCGCGGGCCGCCTCGATGTCTCCAGTCACTCCCACCCACAACACGCGCGCCCGGTCGAGGTCGGGAAACGCGCCGAATTGCTCCGCGCGCAGTGACAACGAACCGACGCCGGCGGTGGCGGTACGAAGCCGGGCGGCGATTTCATCCGGGGCAGTGTCCGGCACGCTGCCAAGGAAACGCAGCGTGATGTGGATCTGATCGGCCCGCGACCACTTCACCGCGCCGCGGGGAAGTGCGCGGTCCAATTCGGCGATCACGCCGCGAAGTTTCTCCTGCACCTCCGACGCGACGGGCAACGCGATGAAGGCTCTCATGGCTGGACCGCGTGCGGGCGTCGTTTCAGTGATACGCGCTGAAGGGCTTGAGGTCCCATTCCTCGACCAGTTCGTCGGGGAGTTCCTTCAGGAAGCGCGAGGGTTGTTGCATCGCGTCGCCGCTGAAACCTTGCGTCATGCGCAGGAGCGGGTAGCAAAGATAAAGTTCATTCCGCGCGCGGGTGATGGCGACATAGAAGAGCCGTCGCTCTTCTTCCTCCGCCTCGGTGCTGCCGGAATCAATCGAGCGCGACGATGGAAACAGTCCATCACACAGCATGATCACGAACACGACGTCGAACTCGAGGCCCTTGGCCTGATGAATCGTGGAGAGCTTGATCTGCTCGGTGTCCGTCGTGGCGACCTTGTCATCCTCGGCTTCGAGGTTGGAGAGCAGCGCCATCTGCGTGAGGAAATCGTCGAGCGTCTGGAATTGCGTGGCGAAGCTGGCGAGCTGTTCGAGGTCTTCGAGGCGCGTGCGATAATCTGTGTAAGTTTCCTGGAGGTAATCTTCGTATCCGGCCTGGACCGCCAGCTCGATCATCTTGCCCGCGTTGCCGCGCACGTCCGGCGCTTCCAGGTCGTGGATCGTGGCGGTGAACTGCGCCCACGCCACCGCGGCCTTCTTTGGCACCGCCTTCGCGCAGGATTGGAGCAACGTCGCGATGCTGGGGCGTGCCCGACCCTCACCCCGGCCCTCTCCCAAAGGGAGAGGGGGAACGGCATCCAGTCTTGCTGCGAGCGGCCCCGCGTCCTCCGTTGAAGGCGCGTTCGTATTTGGAAAAGACTGTCTGCGATTCTCCCTCTCCCCCGGGGAGAGGGCCGGGGTGAGGGGAAACGGCCCGCCCGAATCTTGCGGGGCGATCGTTTCCTCATCCAAGCTCCAATCTGGATCGTCGTCGTTCACCGCGGGCGGTTGCGTGGCGACGAACTGCGGCCACACCTTCTGCACCTCGCCGTTGAAGTGG
>DATDFH010000728.1:0-5782 GCA_036522715.1 Verrucomicrobiia bacterium | reverse complement strand
GGACGATCACCTGGGGAGTTCTCCTGGGACTGCTTATTCTGCTGGGCGGGCTTTGGTGGGTGCAGATCATCTCCTATCGCCATTACGCGGAGAACCAGAAGGCGCAATCCTTCCGCACCGTCCGCATCCCGGCGATTCGCGGAAAGATTCTCGACCGCAACGGCATCCCCCTCGCGGAAAACCGGCCGAGCTTCAACGTCAATCTTTACCTCGGCGAATTGCGCGAGCCGTTCGCGCGGCAGTATCGCGACTTGCGTCCGCCCGGCCCGCTGGCGCGCGAGCGGCAGAATGAGCTTGCGCGCCGCGCGCGCTTTCTCGTGTTCAGCAACACCGTGCAACGCATCGCCAACGTCCTCGGCGAGTCGCTGCCTGTCGACGAAACGCAGTTCCAGCGGCACTACGAGCAGCGTCTGGCCTTGCCGCTCACACTCGCCGGCAACTTGACTCTCCAGCAGATCGCGCGCTTCCAGGAACGCACCGCGGGCCTTCCGGGACTCGACCTGGAGACACAGCCCGAACGCGTCTATGCGCACGCTCCAGAAACGGCGCACCTGCTCGGCTTCCTGAAACGCGACGACAGCTCCGCGACCGATGAGGATGCGTTCTTCAACTATCGCCAGCCCGACTATCGCGGCGTGGTGGGCATCGAAGGCGCGTTCGACGCGCAGTTGCGCGGGCGCGCGGGCGTGCGTTCCCTCATGGTCAACAATCTCGGCTACCGCCAGTCTGACGAGATGTGGTCCACGCCCGAACCGGGGCGCAATGTCGTGCTCACCATCGATCTGCCGCTCCAGACCGACGCGTGGCGCGCGCTAAAAAGCCACGGCGTCGGCACGCGCGGCGCCGTCGTCGTGCTCGATGCGAGCAATGGCGACGTGCTGGCGATGGTTTCCTCGCCGTCCTACGATGCGAATAATTTCTTCCCCAGCCCGACGCCGGAGGAAATGGCGCGCCTCAACGACGAGGATCTCAAGCCCACGATGAACCGCGCGACACAGGAGACGAAATACTACGGGCCGGGTTCCATTTTCAAAATCGTCACCGGCATGGCGGCATTGGAGCACGGCCTCGATCCCGCGGAGCTTTACCGCGTCGCGCCGCATCCGAAGAAAGCCGGCCAAGGAGTCATCTTCGTCGGCAAGCGCGACATCGCCGACCTGGCCGGGCCGGGAGAGTTCAACTTCCGCCGCGCGTTCATCAAGTCGAGCAACGCCTACTTCATCAACTGCGGCCTCGAAGCGGGCATGGAGGCGATACGCCGCATCGCCGAACGGCTGCACCTCGGCGAACGCACCGGCTTGCCGCTCTTGCAGGAAAGCGCTGGAAAATTTCCTTCGCGCGAATGGATCCTCCGCGAACGCGGTGGCGGCTGGTCGCCCGGCGACACCGCCAACATCTGCATCGGCCAGGGCGACGTGTCGGTGACGCCGATCCAGATGGCCGTGATGACGGCGGCGATTGCGAATGGCGGAAAGGTTTTCTGGCCGCGCATCGTGGACCGCATTGTGCCGCAGGAGAACTTTGGTGATGAAGGCGTGCAACGTTTCACCGCCGGGCGCGTGCGCGATGAACTTGGCGTGAAGCCCAGCACGATCGAGATCGTTCGCGACGCGATGTTCGCCGACGTGGAGGACGACGGCACCGGCACCGCCGCGCGCGTGCCCGGCATGAAAATCGGCGGCAAGACCGGAACCGCGCAGGTGCAGAAGGGCAAGGACGATCACATCGTGTGGTTCGCCTCATTTGGCCAGTATCGCGAACGGACTTATTCCGTCGTCGTGATGGTTGAAACGAAGGGCGGCTCTGGCGGCGGCACGTGCGCACCCATCGCGAAACAGATTTATCAGGCGATCGTGAAACGCGAGCAACAATCCGCGCGCGCCGAGCAACTGGTGAGGACCGAGCCATGACCGACACCACGCTCAATCCCCGTGACTCGCTGCTCGACTGGCCGCTGATCGGCGCACTGGCGCTGCTGATGTTCGTGGGCGTGGCGTTCATCTTCAGCGCAACGATGGTGAACGATGCCGCGGCCAGCCTGCCGTGGTATCGTCAGAAGCACATTTTGCAAATGATCTGGTACGCCGCCGGGATCGCCGGCGCGGTCGTGCTGTGCCTGACTTCCTACCAGACCATCGCGCGCTGGTCGTTCGTGGTTTATTGGGTCACGATCCTCCTGTTGATCGCGGTGCTGATTCCCGGCATCGGCTCGTTGCGCTACGGCGCGCGGCGCTGGATTGATTTGGGGTTCTTTCAATTTCAGCCGTCCGAATTTGCCAAGCTCACCTTCATCCTCGCGATGGGTCACTTCCTCAGCCGCCCCGCCGACGAATTGCGCCAGCCGAAAATTTTCTTCACTGCGCTCGGCATGACCTTGCTCCCTTTCGCACTCATCTTGAAGGAACCCGACCTCGGCTCGGCGCTCACGCTGTTGCCGGTGGCGCTGGTGATGTCCTTCGCAGCGGGCGTGCCGGCGAAATTTTTGCGCCGGTTGCTCGCCGGTGTTGGCATCCTCATCGCGCTGCTGCTGGTCGATGTTCTCTTCGCGCCGCCCAGTTGGCAGATCAAGCTGGAGGATTACCAGCGCAAGCGGCTTTTGGTCTATTTCGGACAGGATTTCGCTCCCCGGACCGCCACGGCCGGGCAGCGGGAACGCGCACTCGACGAACAAAGGAAGCATTCCTACAACGTCGAGCAGGCGCTTATTTCCGTCGGCTCAGGCGGGCTGACGGGTCAAGGCTGGCGGCAGGGTACGCAAAACGCACTCGGGTACCTGCCGCGCGGCGTGGCCCACAATGACTTCATCTTCTCGGTGATCGCCGAGGAGAGCGGGTTTGTGGGCAGCGTGATTGTGATCACGCTTTACACCGTGGTGTTGTTCTCCGGCCTCCGGGTGGCCGGCCAGGCGCGCGATCGCCTGGGGAAATTGCTGGCCGTGGGTGTCGTGACGCTCCTGTTCAGCCATGTGTTCATCAACATCGGGATGAACATCCGTTTGATGCCGGTGACGGGCATTCCACTGCCGCTCTTGAGTTATGGCGGATCTTCAGTGCTCTGTTCGTTGATCGCCGCCGGCCTGCTCCAAAACATTCACATCCACCGAAGGGTCTATTGATATGAGTAACCGAGACTTCAACCGGCGCCGCCGCGGCCCGCAACGCTTCCGTCCCAGCCACGGCTTGGGCCAACCCAAGCACGACAAGGCTTCGCAAGATGCGCGTGCGACCGCCGTCGGCGAAAAAACCGGCGAGGAACACGTCTTTCTCGCCGAACGCCACGAGCGGGAAATTCTCCGCGCCGAAAACGTTGCCGCCGGCCTGCCGCCCGAGGGCGCGCCCAAGCCCGACGCCGCCGCGTCCGAAGCGGGTAAGGACCGCGCGTTCCGCGAAGTGCGCACCGACGTCGAACAGCCCGCCGTGGCCGAGGAGGCCGGCGGCGGTGGCGGCGGACCGATCGAGATCGAGGAACCGCGCCAGCCCGGGATTGTCGGCGCCATCCGGCACGCCGCCAACAAAATCATCCAGCGGGTCGCGCGACTGATCCGGCCGAAGCAGAAATCCAACAAGGACGTGATCATCAACGCCGAGTCGCTCGAAACGCGTGTTGCGATCCTTGAAGAAGGCCAGCTCGACGACTTCACGATCGAACGCACGAACCAGGAGCGCCTGGTCGGCAGCATCTTCAAGGGCAAGATCAAGAACCTCGAGGACGGCCTCAAGGCCGCGTTCGTGGACATCGGCTTCGAGAAGAACGCGTTCCTCCATTACTGGGACATCGTGCCGAGCAACCTCGACAGCAGTGTCGAGTACGTCGAGCGCGACGACCGCCGCCGCCAGCGCCGCGAACGCCCGAAGATCACGCAGAAGGACATCCCACGCGTTTATCCGCCCGGGAGCGAAATCATCGTGCAGGTCACCAAAGGCCCCATTAGCAACAAAGGTCCGCGCGTCACCACGCATCTCGCCCTGCCCGGCCGCTACCTTGTGCTGTTGCCCAACTCCGACCAGTCCGGCATCTCCCGAAAAATCGAGAGCCACGAGGAACGCCAGCGCCTCAAGCACATTCTCCGCGCGTTGAGCATCCCCGAGGGCATGGGCGTCATCATCCGCACTGCCGGCCAGGGACAGCAGGCGCGTTACTTTGTGCGCGACCTCGCGCTGTTGCTCGAAGAGTGGAACGCCGTGCAAGCGAAGATCGAGAAGCAGCCCCTAGCGACCTGCGTCTTCCAGGAACCCGACCTGATCGAGCGCACCGTGCGCGACTTCCTCACCGAAGACGTGGATCGCATCATCGTCGATGACTCGAAGCAGTACGAGCGCATCCAGCAGATGATCGCCAAGATCTCCAAACGCTCGATCACCAAGGTGAAGTTTTACAACGAGCCGCAGTCGGTGTTCGACCGCTTCAACGTCACCAAGCAGATCGAGAGCGCTTTCAGCCGCACCGTTCACCTCAAGAGCGGCGGCTACCTCGTCGTCGATGAAACCGAGGCGCTCGTCGCCATCGACGTCAACACCGGCAAGCACAAGGGCGGCAAGGACCAGGAGGCGACCATCTTCAAGGTCAACCTCGAAGCCGCCGAGGAAATCTGCCGCCAGCTCCGCCTGCGCAACATCGGCGGCCTGATCGTCCTGGACTTTATCGACATGCGCTCGCGCAAGGACCAGCAGCAGGTCTATAACAAGGTCAAGGAGGGCCTGCGCCGCGACCGCGCCAAGACGCACATCCTGCCCATCACTCCGCTGGGCTTGATGGAGATGACCCGCCAGCGCCACAGCGAGAGCGTCCACGCCGCCGTGTATGACGACTGTCCCTATTGCCACGGACGCGGCCGGGTCAAGAGCGCCGAGACCATGAGCGTGGAAATCCAGCGCAAGCTCGCCGAGATCCTCAAACGCCGCGGCCGCGACGAGAGCGACTTCCAGCTCCGCATCGTGGTGCATCCGTCCGTCTATGACCGCTTCCGCAAAGAGGACGAGAAGATCATCATCGAGATGGAGAAAAAGTTCTTCGGCAAAATCTCGTTCCGATCCGAGCCGTCCATGCACGCCGAGCAGTTCAAGATCATCAACGCGACGACGAACGAGGAACTGGCCAGTTCCGCACGCGCCTCGCACTGACGGAAAATGGGAACGTGACACGCGCAGCGCGTCTGGCCGCGCTGCGCGTCACCCGACCGGGGCGGGCGAACCCGATTCGCCTTCGTTGCTCGTTGCCGGTTCGAGTTCAGCCAGTTTCGTCGCCGCGGCTTCCCACTCGTGTTGCAGGCGCTGCAATTCATCGACGGCTACCGTCAATTCGCGGTTGATGTGCATCGCGGCGCCGGCCTTCTCGTAGGTCGCCGGGTTCTCCAGTTCGGCGGTGAGTTCCGCCTGTCTGGTCTCCGCAGCGGCGATCTGTTGCTCCAGATCCGTTACGCGTTTCTGTGCCGCCTTCTTCTCGCGCGAGCGCGCCTGGCGCTGCTCGGCTTCGAGACGCTTTTGTTCCTTGCGCGACACGCCGGACTCCTCGCGCTTGTCCGAGCGCCCATCAGACACCGCCGGCCTTTCGCCAGCGGTCAAACCGAGGCGGGCCGAGAGCGCCTTGGTCTTGTCGAGGTAGTATTGGTAGTCGCCGGGATAATTCGTGAGCACACCGGCGTTGACGTGCAACACGCGGTTGGCGAGCGCGCGGATGAAATACACGTCGTGGCTGATGAAGATGAGCGTGCCGGTGAATTCCTGGAGCGCGTAGATCAGCGCATCGATGCTCGCGAGATCGAGGTGTGTCGTCGGCTCGTCCA
>DATDFH010000727.1:0-9623 GCA_036522715.1 Verrucomicrobiia bacterium | reverse complement strand
CCGAAGACTCCCGGGCGCGTCATGAAAAGATACTGGCGCATTAAGTTCGGCGCGCAGTTGCTCACGGTATTCGCCGCGTTTTCGCTGGCCGCCGCCGAGCGTCCGCGTCTTGCCGTGTTCACTGACATTGGTGGCGATCCTGACGACCAGCAGTCACTCATCCGCCTGATGGTTTACGCCAACGAGTTTGAGATCGAGGCGCTCATCGCCAGCGCCTCGGGCACGCCGGGCGAGTTGAAGGACGCTGTCACCCGGCCCGATCTCATCCGGCGAACCATTGATGCCTACGCGCAGGTGCTGCAAAATCTGAAAAAACACGTCGGCGGCTGGCCCGAGGCGGACCAGCTCCGCCAGCGTGTGAAGTCCGGGAATCCCCAGCGCGGTCGCGCGCATATCGGCGACGGCCACGATACGGAAGGTTCGCGCTTTCTGACGGAGCGGATTGACGCCGGCACGCCGCAACGCCCGCTGAACATTTCCATCTGGGGCGGACAGACCGATCTCGCGCAATCGCTGTGGCGCGTGAAGCAGCAGCGCGGTGGCACGGGCTTCATCGAGTTCGTGAAAAAGTTCCGCGGGTTCGACATCGACGACCAGGATGGCATCGCCGGATGGATGCGCGCGGAGTTTCCCGGCATGAACTACATCCTCGCCAAAGCGCATCCCGGCCGGGACAAGCGCGAAGGCGCCTATCGCGGCATGTATCTCACCGGCGACGAATCGCTAACGAGCCGGGAATGGATTGAGAAGAATGTCCTCCAGACCGGGCCGCTCGGTGCGCTGTATCCGACGAAGACGTGGACTGCGCCGAACAAACACGGCTGCCTCAAGGAAGGCGACACGCCATCGTGGTTTTTCTTCCTGCCGCTTGGCGGCAACAACCCGGATGATCCGTCGAAGCCCGGTTGGGGCGGTCAGTATCAACGCGAGACAGACGGCTGGTATCGCGACCTGCCGGCGAAGGATGGATTTGACCCGCGTTCGACTGTCAGCCGTTGGCGTCCGGATTTTCAAGCCGACTTCGCCCGCCGCATGGGCTGGTGCCGACCGGAGCAGCCATGATTGATTTTCAGGTTGTCTCCTCCGTTCCTTGCCCCAAACTCACACGCCACCATGAAATCACTTCTCATCTCGCTTGCCGCGCTCGCCTTTGTCCTACCGGCCACCGCCGCCCAGAAGCAATCCGCCGCCGAGCAGCTGGGCTGGACGCTGGCGGTCCACTCCTACACGTTCCAAAAGTTCTCCATCTTCGACGCGATCGACAAGACTGCGGCCATCGGCGTGAAGCACATGAGCATTTCCGGCAGCGTGAATCTCGTCGGCGCGGACGGAAAAATTGCGAAGTCGTCCACCATCGGCATTTCCGACAAAGACGCCGCCGCGATCAAGGCGCGGATGAAGGAGAAGGGAATCGATCCGACCTTCGTGAACATGGGCGTGGTGAAGCCCAGCATTGACGAGGCGGAGAGCCGCAAGATTTTTGAAGGCGCCAAGCGTCTTGGCATCACCGTGCTGGTAGCGGAGCCGGAGACGCACGGCAAGATGGAGGAACTCGGCCCGGTGATGGACGTGGTGGAGAAGCTCGCCAAGGAATACAACATCAAGGTCGCGATCCACAATCATCCCGGCCCGAAGAATTTTTATTGGAAGCCCGAGACGGTTCTCGCCGCGGTGAAGGGTCGCAGTCCGTTGCTCGGCTCGTGCGCGGACGTGGGGCACTGGGTGCGTTCCGGCCTCGATCCGGTGGATTGCCTCAAGAAGCTCGAAGGCCGCGTGATCACGCTGCATTTCAAGGACCTCAACGAGCCTGGCCTCAAGGCGCATGACGTGCCATGGGGCACCGGCATCAGCAACGCAAAAGGCATGTTGGCCGAGTTGAAGCGACAGAAGTTCAAGGGCGCCATCTGCGTGGAATACGAACACAACTGGGAGAATTCCTCGCCGGACCTCGCCAAGTGTGCGGAGTGGTTCAACGCGACGTGCGCGGAGTTGGTACGGAAGTAGCCGGGGGTGCCCATCGGAAGCAGCTTCACCAAACCGCGCGCGAAAGCGGCGGAGGACCGCCGCACTCCAAGACGCTGGTGCGTCGTCGTGGGCGCTGTGGGGCGCGGCAGCGTCGTGGAGTGCGCCAGCCCTCTGGCGCTTTTCCACGGCACGCGATGCTTGACCGCGCCGACCTTCCCCGCAAACTGCGCCCGATCATTTCTCCATGCCAACCGCATCTCATCCCTTCGATCTCACCGGCCGCGACTGCTGGGTGGTGGGTGGCGCCGGGTATCTCGGGCAGGCGACGGTGGCCGCGCTCGTGCGGCTCGGTGCGAAGGTTCTATGTGCCGACCTGGGCAGCCGCGCGGATGAGTTTGTCTGGGCGCAGAATCTTGCCGGCCCGGTCACGCCGGCCACGCTCGACGCGCGCGACTCCGCGGCGGTCACGGCCTTCATCGCGGATCGGGCGAAGGAACGCGGCGTGCCGGACGGTCTGGTGGTGATGACCTACGGCGCGAGCGGCAAGGCGTTGGCGGACTTGACCCTCGCGGATTTCGACGCGGCCAATGAGTCTAACCTCACCGCCACGTTTCATCTCACGCGAGAAGTCGGCGCGCTCATGGCCGCGCGGGGCAGCGGGAGCATCGTCCTTTTCTCCAGCATGTATGGGACGGTGTCGCCCGACCCGCGCATCTACGAGGCGCCGATGAATCCCAACCCGATCGAATACGGCGTGGGCAAGGCGGGCATCCAGCAGATGGCGCGCTACCTCGCGGTGCATTGGGGGCCGCGCGGCGTGCGCGTGAACTCGGTCTCGCCGGGGCCGTTCCCGAACCCGACACAGCAGAGCGGCAATCCGGAATTCATGAAGCGACTCGCGCAGCGCGTGCCGCTCGGGCGCATTGGCCAGGCGCCGGAGATCGCCGGAGCCGTCGCGTTTCTGCTCAGCGATGCGGCATCGTTCGTCACCGGCCACAACCTCGCCGTAGACGGTGGCTGGACGGCGTGGTGAATCGTCGGCGTCTCATGTGAATCAAACTCTGACCATGAACCGGAAAATTCTCCTCGCCGGTCCCGCCTTGTTGCTGACGATGCTGCTCGTTCGCGATACCGGCGCGGCGGGCGTCACACCAACGTTGCATCTCAAGGCCACGACGCTGCCCTTCTCGCATCAGGGGCCATTTGTGACCACGGACGACGGCGGGGTGTTGTGCATGGACGCGCAGAACGCGCTGCATAGCCGCGACAACGGAAAGACATGGACGACGAACGTAATCTTTCCTGACCCAAAGAAATTCAAGATCAGCAACGAGCGGGCGTTGCTGCGGACCCGCGACGGCGTGGTGATCGCCGCGTGGGAGAATCTCGCCGAACAGAAATCCCCGACCGGCTGGCATTGGGGCGAGAAGAGCGTGAGCTGGCAGGATTTCGTGCTGCCGATCTACGTCTGCCGCAGCCTCGACGACGGGAAGACATGGGAGGAACCCGTCTTCCTCAACCGGCCCTGGTGCGGCTGCATCCACTCGCTGATCGAGACGAAGACCGGGCGCCTCGTGCTCGTGGGGCAGGAGGTCATTCCCGAGTGGCGTCACGCGACGGTGATGTTCGTGTCCGACGACCAAGGCAAGACGTGGAAGCGCAGCAACGTGCTCGATTACGGCATCGGCGCGCACGATCACGCCGGCTCGATCGAGGGCACGGTGGTCGAGCGCAAGGACGGCTCGCTCTACCTGCTGCTCCGCACCGAATCGGGCTTCCTGTGGGAGGCGACCTCGCGCGACGGGCTGCGGTGGGAGAACCTCCGGCCGACGAAGATCAAGTCGGTGACGTGCTGCGCGCAGTTGATGCGGCTGGCCGACGGGCGCATCGCGCTGCTGTGGAATCATCCGCCGCGCCACGCGCCCACGAGCCACACGAGCCGCGAGGAACTGTTCATCGCCTTTTCCTCCGACGAATGCGCGACGTGGAGCGAGCCGAAAGTCGTCGCCGGCAGCTACGGCGCGGGCGCGCGCGTGGCGTATCCGTATCTCTACGAGCGTCGCCCCGGCGAAATGTGGATCACCACGATGCAGGGCGGCCTGCGCATGAAACTCAACGCGGCGGACATCAACGCGGGCCAGTTACCCGTCCACACGCCGCCCGCCGCACCGCCGCCGAAGCCGGGCGGCGTCGTGATGTTCGGGGACTCGACGACAGCGGCGCGACCCGGAGCGGTGCAAAAAGTTTATGCGCAGCGCGTCGCGGAATCGTTGCAAGGCATCGGCTCCTCGTTGTCCGTCCACAACGCCGGCATCGGCGGCCACACCACGAAAAACGGCCGCGATCGTTTCGCGAAGGACGTGCTCGCGCACAAGCCGCGGATCGTCGTCATCATGTTCGGCATCAACGACGCCGCCGTGGACGTGTGGAAAGATCCGCCCGCCACCGGGTCGCGCGTGCCCCTCGCCGAGTATGAGGCGAACCTTCGCTGGATGATCGCCACGCTGCGCGAACGCAAGGCGAAGCCGATTTTGATGACGACCAATCCGCTCCGCTGGACCAGCCGCTTGAAAGAGATGTATGGCAAGCCGCCCTATCGCCCCGACGAGGCCGATGGTTTCGATGCGCCTGTGCTCGCGCGGTACAACGACGTCGTGCGCCGGCTCGCGAAGGAACTCAACGTGCCGCTCGTGGACGTGCATGAAGCATTCACCGCGAGGAATCCCGACCAGCTCTTGCTCGACGGGATGCACCCGAACGACGAGGGGCACAAGCTCATCGCCGGACTGCTCGACCCGGTAATCCGGAATCAATTGCGCTGAGCAAATTCATTGCGCGATGCCACGCACCATCCACGATAAACTGGACGCAACATGATCAAGCCTCTCGTCCGAGCATTCGTGGCATTCGTCGCAATTGCGATTTCCGCCAGCCTCGCCGCGGCGGAAGAACTCTACGTTGCCACCCCGCTGACCAAGGGCGACTTCACCGATGGCATCGAAGGCCCCGCGTGCGACCTCGAGGGAAACATTTACTGCGTCAGCTTCCGCAAGAAGCAGAACATCGCGCGCGTCACGCCCGATGGCCGCGCGGAGTTGTTCGTCGAGTTGCCGGAGGCGAGCGCGGGCAATGGCATCCGCTTCGACCGCGCCGGAGCGATGTTCGTAGCCGACTACACCGCGCATAATGTCCTGCGCATCGACATGAAGACGCGCGCAATCACCGTCTTCGCGCACAACGACGCGATGAACCAGCCCAACGACCTCGCCATCGCGCCTGACAGCACGCTTTACGCCAGCGACCCGGATTGGAAGAGCAACACCGGCCAGCTCTGGCGCATCACCCGCGACGGCCGCACGCATCGCGAGGCCGCCGACATGGGCACGAGCAACGGCATCGAAGTCAGCCCCAACGGACGGACGCTCTACGTCAACGAAAGCGTCCAACGCAACGTGTGGGCCTTCGACATCGCCGCCGACGGCTTGCTCAAGAACAAGCGACTCTTTAAAAAGTTCGACGACTTCGGCTTCGACGGGATGCGCTGTGACGTGGACGGCAACCTCTACATCACCCGGCACGGTAAAGGTACCGTGGTGAAACTTTCCGCCAAGGGCGACGTGCTGAAAGAAATCGACGTGCTCGGCCCGCATCCGACGAACATCTGCTTCGGTGGTAAGGACGGCCGCACCGCCTACGTCACCGAGGCCAAGGCGATGCGACTCGTGCAATTCCGCGTCGAGCGGCCGGGCTTGGAGTGGCAGCGGTGGCAGAAGTAGCCACGCGCCCAACCTCTCCGCTTGTCCTGCCGCGCCGCTCTGCTACCGTCCGCGACTTCGTGGACATTCATTCAGAAATCCAGAAGCGGCGCACCTTCGCCATCATCTCGCATCCGGATGCGGGCAAGACGACACTCACCGAGAAGCTGTTGCTCTACGGCGGCGCGGTGCAGCTCGCCGGCTCGGTCACCGCGCGCAAGCATCAGCGCGCCACGACTTCCGACTGGATGGAGCTGGAGAAGAAGCGCGGCATCTCGATCAGCTCCACGGTGCTGCAATTCGATTACGACGGCTATCGCATCAACCTGCTCGACACGCCGGGCCACAAGGATTTCTCCGAGGACACCTATCGCGTGCTCTGCGCGGTGGATTCGGTGGTGATGGTGATCGACGCCGGCAAGGGCATCGAGGCACAGACGCGCAAACTCTTCGAGGTCTGCCGTCAACGCGGCGTGCCGATCTTCACCTTCATGAACAAGTGCGACCGGCCGATGCGCGAGCCGTTGGAGTTGCTCGACGAACTGGAGCGCGTGCTCGGCATCGGCGCGTTCCCGGTGAACTGGCCCATTGGCACGGGTTTCGAGTTTCAAGGCGTGTTCGACCGGCGCGCGAAACAGATGCACCTCTTCGAGCGCACAGTGGGCGGACAATTCCGCGCGCCGGTGGAAGTCGGCGGCTTGAATGACGCTGTCATCCGCGAACGGCTCGATGAACAGACCTTCCGCAAGACGACGGAGGAACTGGAGATGCTGGAGCTGGCCGGGGAAACGTTCGACGAGTCCAGTGTGCTCGCCGGCCAGACGACGCCGGTGTTTTTCGGCAGCGGCATAAACAACTTCGGCGTGCAACTGTTGCTCGACGGTTTTTTGAAACATTCCCCGCCGCCCAAACCGCGCGTCATGGCCGGCACCGCCATCGCCCCAGAGCACCCGGCGTTCTCCGGTTTCATCTTCAAGATTCAGGCGAACATGGACCCCCGGCACCGCGACCGCATCGCGTTCCTGCGCGTGTGCTCGGGCAGGTTCGAGCGCGACATGACCGTGCTGCACGCGCGCTCGGGCAGAAAGGTGCGCCTCTCCAGTTCGCACAAACTTTTCGGCAACGAGCGCGAGACGGTGGATGAGGCTTTTCCTGGCGACATCATCGGATTGGTTGGCCACGATGGTTTCGGCATCGGTGACACGCTGACGGTCGATGCAGGCATCAGCTACCGGGAGATTCCGCGCTTCACGCCAGAGACGTTCTCCTACCTGCACAATCCGAACACGGCGAAGTTCAAACAATTCCGCCAGGGCCTCGACCAACTCTTGCAGGAAGGCGTTGTGCAGATTCTGCACCTGCGCGACGCGGCGACGAAGGTGCCGCTGCTCGCAGCGGTCGGTCCGCTGCAATTCGAGGTCGTCCAGTTCCGCCTCGAAAGCGAATACGGCGCCGTCTCCCGACTGGAGCCGGCGCCGTGGACCGTCGTGCGCTGGCTGCCGCCGGAACTCAGCGAAGAACAGCTCGACGCGCTCTCGCTCCCAACCGGTTCGCGGCTCGCCTACGACACCGGGCAACGCCCGGTCATCCTCTTCGCGACCGAGTGGGCGGCGAATTATTTCTCGCAGACCAACGCCGGTGTCGCCCTCTCCAGCCTGCCGGTGCAAAGCAGCGCCGCGTGACAACGCCCGTAAAATCCGCCGGCCGGTTGCGTTTGCATGTGACCGCGGCGGCCGAGCGCAATCTGCGCGCCGGCCATCCGTGGCTTTTCTCCGACAGCATCCGTGAACAAAGCCGCGTCGGAGAACTCGGCGAACTCGCCGTCATTTACGACCGGGACGACAAGTTTCTCGCCATCGGATTGTTTGATCCCGATTCGCCGCTGCGCGCCCGCATGCTGCACACGGGCAAGCCGCTGACGCTCGACGCCGCGTGGTGGCAGCAGCGGTTGCGGGCCGCGCTCGATCGGCGCACCGGATTGTTCGACGCGCAAACGACGGGCTACCGGCTCATCCACGGCGAGAATGATGGCTGGCCCGGCCTGGTGCTCGACCGTTACGGCGACACGCTCGTGCTCAAGCTCTACACCGCCGCGTGGCTGCCGCGCCTCGATGAAATTGTCGCGCTGATTGCCGAGATGCTGAAGCCGACGAGGCTGGTGCTGCGCCTGAGTCGGAACATTCAAACCGTGGCTCGCGAACGCTTCAACCGAAATGACGGCGAGATCATCACCGGACCGCCACTGACCGGCCCGGTGAACTTCCTCGAAACCGGAATCGCGTTCGAAGCCGAAGTACAGCGCGGGCAGAAGACCGGGTTCTTCCTCGACCAGCGCGAGAACCGCCGCCTCGTGGAAACGCTCGCGCGCGGCCGCGATGTGCTCAACGCCTTCAGCTTCTCCGGCGGCTTTTCGCTCTACGCCGCGCGCGGAGGCGCGAAGTCGGTGACCGACCTCGACATCAGTCCGCACGCGCTCGAAGGCGCGCGAAGAAACTTTGCGCTCAACCAACGCATCGCAGCCGTGGCGACGTGCCGACACGAGCAGGTGCAGGCCGATGCGTTTGAATGGTTGGCGCAACGGCCATCACGGCAGTTCGACCTCATAATCCTCGATCCGCCGTCGCTGGCCAAACGCGAAGCCGAGCGGGCGCGCGCGATTCAAGCGTATCGCAATGCCAACGCCGACGCGATCCGCTGGCTCGCGCCCGGCGGCATCCTCGTCACGGCGTCCTGCTCGGCTCACGTTACCAACGAAGAATTCTTCGGTGCTGTTCGCCAGGCCGCGCGTGACTCTGCCCGCAAGTTCACGGAGCTGCAAACAACTGCCCATCCGCCTGATCATCCGGCGGGCTTTCCCGAAGCGCACTATCTCAAGACGATCTACCTCCGCTTCTGACCGGTGCCCGGCAAAACTTTCGCTCGCGGCCCGCCTGAATTCGTCCTAACCTACTCTCGTCTTCATCAACTGAATCCAAACACGAGAACGTTATGCGCACCTCCATCCGAACCGGACTTTTCGCCCTCGCCGCGGTGATCGCCACAACCGCGCTGATCTTCGCCACCACCCACCACCTCTGCGCCGCGGGCAAGACTGCTTCCGCGCGCGAGTTCATGAAAGGCGCGCAGGCTGGTGGGCTGAAGCTCGGCTCCATCGGCGCGATGAACTTCGGCCCCGGCGGCTTGCTCCTCGTCGCCGAGCCGCGCGGCGCCAGCATTGTCGCCATCGACACCGGCGACACCGGGCCCGTGCAGAAGCTCAAGCAGCGCATCGACGACGTCGCCGCCCTCGTGGACGGCACGCTCGGCGCGCCGGCGGGCGGCACGCGCATTGTGGACCTCGCCGTCAATCCCGCGAGCGGCAGAATCTATCTCGCCGTCGTCCGCGTGAAGGATAGCCTGCCGACGATCCTCACCATCGACGCCGGCGGAAAGGTCGGCACGCTCGGGTTCGACAAAGTTTCATGGGTCCGCGTCCCGCTTCCCGCGAGCGACCAGATGAAGATCGGGAACATCACCGACGTGGCGTTCGCCGGCGACCGCGTGCTGGCGGCGGGCGCGTCGAGCGAGGAGTTTTCGAGCAAGATATTCTCACTACCGTTGCCGATGGAGCACGCGAAGTCCGGCGCCGTGTTCAGCGCGGAGACCTACCACGTGTCGCATCACAAGTGGGAAACCAAGGCGCCCATTTCAAGTTTCATTCCGTATGAGGAGAACGGGAAGCATTTCGTTGTGGGCGCTTTCGCGTGCACACCGATTGCGAAGTTCCCGCTCGATGACCTCAAATCCGGCGCGAACGTCAAAGGCACCAGCGTGGTTGAACTCGGCTCGGGCAACCGGCCGATCGACATGTTCACCTACGAGCATGGCGGCAAGCGCTGGCTCGTGACCCACACGCAGCGGATG
>DATDFH010000726.1:0-2213 GCA_036522715.1 Verrucomicrobiia bacterium | reverse complement strand
CCTGGTACCACTCCTCGCCGTTCTTATCGACACCGAGGATGCCGATGTGTCCGACGTGGTGATGACCACAGGCGTTCATGCAGCCCGAGATGTTGAGGTCGAGCTCACCGATGTCGTGCAGATAATCCAGGTCGTCGAAGCGCCGCTGGATGGCCTCCGCCACGGGAATGGACTTGGCGTTGGCCAGGGCGCAGAAATCGCCGCCGGGGCAGCTGATGATATTGGTGAGCAGGCCGAGATTCGGCGTCGCAAGGCCGAGTTCGCGCGCCGCGCCCCACACGGCAACGAGATCCGCCTGGCGCACGTCGGAGAGCACGAGATTCTGCTCGTGAGAGACGCGCAATTCGCCGAACGAGTAGCGGTCCGCAAGGTCAGCAATCGCCTCCATCTGCTCGGAGGTGACGTCGCCGGGCGGCACGCCGGTCTTCTTGAGCGATAGCGTGACGGTCGCATAACCGGGCACCTTGTGCGGATGGACGTTGCGCTTGAGCCACGCGGCGAAGCCCGGAACGTTGATGTTGCCAAGGTCGATGTCTGTGAGGCGCTCGTAGGCCGGGCGCGTGAAGCGCGCCGCTACGCGCTCGATCTCCTCGGCGATCAACGTCGACGGACCCTCCTTCAGATGAGCCCATTCTGCCTCGACTTCGTCGCGGAACTTATCGGCGCCACGCTCCTTCACCAGGATCTTGATGCGCGCCTTGTGGATGTTGTCGCGGCGGCCGAAGCGGTTGTACACGCGCAGGATGGCTTCGAGGTACGTCAACAGATGGGGCCAGGGCAGGAACTCGCGGATGACGACGCCGATCAACGGCGTGCGGCCTAGTCCGCCGCCGACGAGCACCTTGAAGCCCACCTCGCCGCTGTCGTTCTTCACGGCGTGCAGGCCGATGTCGTGTACGGCGACCGCTACGCGATCGGCCTTCGCGCCGTTCAGGGCAATCTTGAACTTGCGCGGCAGGAACGAGAATTCCGGGTTGAACGTGGACCACTGCCGGATGATTTCGCACCAGACGTAGGAGTCGACGATCTCGTCGCGCGCGACGCCGGCGAAGTGATCCGTCGTCACATTGCGGAACGAGTTGCCGGAGGTCTGGATCGCGTGCATCTGCACGGTGGCAAGCTCGGCGAGGATGTCAGGCACGTGCTCGAGCTTCGGCCAGTTGAGCTGCATGTTCTGGCGTGTCGAGAAATGGCCGTAGCCACGGTCATAGCGCCGCGCGATCTCGGCGAGCTTGCGCAGCTGCCGCGTGGCGACAAGCCCGTACGGAATGGCGATGCGCAACATCGGCGCATAGCGCTGGATATAGAGCCCGTTGCGCAGGCGCAGCGCCCGAAACTCGTCCTCGGAAAGCTGCCCGGCGAGAAAGCGCTCGGTCTGGCCGCGGAACTGCCGCACCCGCTCGTCCACGAGGCGCTGATCGATGTCGTCGTAGAGGTACATGTCGGCCGCCGGGAGGGAAATGCTAGGCGAGCCGCTTATGCTTTCAAAGACTATTGTGTTAGCATGTTATGCCAAAGCAATCTAAGCCATGAAACTGCAACAGCTTCGCTATCTCACCGAGGTGGTGCGGCGCGGCCTCAACGTCTCGGAGGCCGCCGAGGCGCTCCATACCTCCCAGCCGGGAGTTTCCAAGCAGATTCGCGCCCTGGAAGACGAGCTCGGCATCCAGGTCTTCGCTCGTCATGGCAAGCGTCTCGTTGCCGTCACCGAGCCCGGAAAGGCGGTCGTGTCGATCGCCGAGCGCATCCTCTCGGAAGCGCAGAACCTGCGCCGCGCGGGCGAGGAATTCGCCAATGACCAGCTCGGCACGCTGACCATCGCGGCCACGCACACGCAAGCGCGTTACGCGCTACCGAAAGCCGTGGCTGCGTTCAAGCGGCGCTATCCGCGAGTGAAGCTCGTCATCCACCAGGGAAACCCGACGCAAATCTGCGAGCAAGTGCTGAGCGGCGAAGCGGATTTATGCGTCGCGACCGAAGCAATCGCCGAGTACCCGGAGCTCGTGTCGATGCCGGTGTACCAGTGGAACCGCTGTGTCGTGGTGCCGCCGAAGCACCCACTGCTCAAGGCATTGCCGCTCACGCTGGAGAAGCTGGCGCAGTACCCGATCGTGACCTACGACTTCGCGTTCGCGAACCGCTCGCTGGTCGAGAAAGCGTTCGAGACGCGGGGATTGCAGGCGAACGTGGTGCTCACCGCGCTCGACTCGGAC
>DATDFH010000725.1:0-12192 GCA_036522715.1 Verrucomicrobiia bacterium | reverse complement strand
GACTGGAACTGGAGGCGGCCAAGCGGCCCGTCGGCGTGCCGGCGGCGCCGTCCACCTTCCGGGCGAGGGCGACAGAGTTCGAGGGCCGGGTGGAGTTGCGCTGGAAACGGCCGGTGCGCCGTTGCGTGTTCCAGGTGGAGATGACGCGTGACCCGGCGGCGGCGACCGGCTGGGAAAATGTGGGCACGTGTCTGCGGCAGAAGTTCGTGGTGCCGGGCTTGAAGGGCGGGGAGAAATGCTGGTTCCGCGTGCGCGCCTTCAACGCGCACGGCCCCGGCCCGTGGAGCAACGTGGCGTGCGCGAGGGCGATGTGAAGACATGGCCGAATTGTGCCTAATCGAAGGCTCGACAACGAGCGAGCGAGAACCATAACTGCACCAACCAACCGAACTCGCGGTAACGGGAGGTTGGTTCGATGCTTGTTAAGAACCGACGGAAACCCGTACGCAACATGGAACCGAAACAACTGGCCCACGGTCTGGTAGTTCCCTTGGTCGCCGATTCCGTCGCATCTCCAATCGTCAACTACGGAGGCGGGCTTACATCGATCAATTTCCTTACTAAGGATGAATGTTGGGGACGGGTCACTTTTGAAAAGCTAGATTCTATCCGCGTTTCTAGGGGCGAGTACGCCCCGTATCCAGCGGCCCCGGACGAAGAACATTTGTTCAATTGGGTCACCACTGTTTCGGACTCTCAATGGCTCCGTGAGCGATACGACTACGAGAAGCGCCACTATGGGACGGCATACGAGTTCGGAGGGAACGTTGAGGAAATGCTCACGGATTTCTCTCACTACGCTTTCAGCTTTCACGATCAGTTCGTGGAGGTCCTAAGCGCTGGAATTTGGTTTGAGGTCGCTGACGCCCCGCTCGGTAATAGTGAGCCGGGCTCGAATCATCCACTGAAGCCACTCCCCGAATCTGCGATCACAGAGCGCTTCCAAGCTCACGGAATAGTCTGTCAGGTGCGCCGCAATCCGCTGTCGACTGATGACCTGACACGCAACGCAAAGTACTGCTCGCAGAGAGTCTTGGATGTAGCAACTGAGTTGGACGGCCGCTCAAGCACGTATTGGACGGTTTCTCTTCGCGTGCGCGACGGAGTCCTGAAATGCTCCCTGCGAAGCTATTTCGGGAAGGAAGATCAGCGATATGACGCGATCCCGTCCCTGGCCGATATTCGGCCGCAGATCGACGGTTGGCTCGCGGAGGTACTTCAACGCCGAAAGAAAATGGGGAAGGCGTGACGAGCGCCGTGTGGCGTGCGCGAGGGTGCAGTGAAAACATTTCCTTACCGGCCGGGGATTTCCACTGTCTTGCCGCCCTTCCAAACGATGAGTTGCAATCCGCGCAGCCGGTTTTCCGCCTTCACGTTGCGCGCCGCGCGGCGCAGGGCGCGCTCGGCCCGTGCAACAAACGCAGGTGTCGCCTTGTGTTTTCCGTTCTTCGCGTGCGTGCCGTTCTTCTTCATGGGCCAATCAAGTTTCGTACCGAAACAATATCGTGCGTGGCGGAGGATGCGAGCCGTTTTCCGGGCAAGCCGCGGTTGTCCCAAATGGCCCAGCGCGTTGCAAGCGGGAGATAATCATCCAGCAGGTGGATCAGGCTGCGTTTGAAGCGGCGCCGGATGTCGGCGGTTGGAACGTGATGTCCGCCCATGCGCACGCGGTGCCGGACGCGCGCAATGGCTTGGGCCGGCGTAGATAGCCAGAGGTAATGGAGTTCGATTTCGTAACCGAGTTGCAGCGCGTGGATCAACCGGCGGATGTAGGTCTTGCCGCTCAACGTGCTTTCCAGCGCGAACGTCTCGCGGTCGGCGAGGCATTCCTGAATCTCCCCCAGCAACAACCGGGCGGCTTTGATCGCGCCCGCTGACGGATCAAACGGCGAAAGACCGCGCGCAATCTCGTCGGCGTTGAGGAAGCGGAGGCACTTCACTTCCTTCGGCAAGAATTCGCGCGCGAAGGTCGTCTTGCCCGCCCCATTGCAACCGGCGATGAGGTAAATCGTAGGCGGAGAGGTGGGCATCGCTGGCCGGAGGATGTATCAGCGCTCGTTGGCGAAGGCAATGCCGCGTCGCGCAGCACCGGGAGTGATTTTGTTTCCAGCGGAGGGGCGGCCTGCTATCAACGCGCTCATGAGCAAAACGCTGCGGGTCGGGATGATTGGTTATCGCTTCATGGGCAAAGCGCACTCGAATGCGTGGCGGCAGGTGAACCGCTTCTTCCCCGAACTGCCTGCGCTTGCGAACGTGACGGTGGCCTGTTGAAATGAATCGATGATGCCAGATCACGAGCCTGACGCGCTGCGGGAACAGGCCCCGCCCTACGCGCCGCCGCCGGAGACGCAGCGGCTGATTGATGAGTTGTATCGCGAGGAGTTGCGCGATGCGCGCGCGATGTCCGCAGAGGAGAAGGTGCTTGCAGGACAGCAACTGTTTGAAGGCGCGTGCCGCGTCACGCTGGCGGGGATTCGTAATCAGAATCCCGGAGCCTCCGAAGAGCAGTGCCTGGAAATTCTCCGTCAGCGACTCGTATATCAGCGCCGGTTGGAGGAAACGTCGTGACGATTGACGACGTTGCGTTGCGGGTGGCGGACGCTTTGAACGCGGCAGGCGTCCCGTTCATGCTCGTCGGTGGCTTTTCCAGCAACTACCACGGCATCCCGCGCTCGACGAAGGACGCGGACTTTGTCGTGCAACTGAGCGCACCGTTGAGCGAAGCGTTCGCGCGCACGCTCGGACCGGAGTTCGAGGCAGAACCTCAAATGTCCTTCGAGACGAACACGGGCACGCAGCGGCAGGAATTTCAAGTCGCGGGGACGTTATTCAAGGTCGAGGTCTTCCGGCTCTCCGCTGACGCGCACGATCAGGAACGGTTTCGCCGTCGTCAGGCTGTGACGGTGGCTGGCCATCAGGTGTTTTTCCCCACAGCCGAGGACGTGATCATCTGGAAGCTGCGCTGGGCACGGTCGAAGGATCGCGACGACGTGCGCGCGGTGATGGGCGTGCAGGGCGACAAGCTCGACTGGCCTTACATCGAGGGCTGGTGCGAACGGCACGGCACGCGCGCGTTGCTGGAACAAATCCGCCGCACGGTGCCGAAGGTCTGACGCCGGCACTCACGCGGGTGATTTTGCTTTCTCCCGCGCCCCTGCCTGCTATCAACGCGCCCATGAGCAAGACGCTGCGGGTTGGGATGATTGGTTATCGGTTCATGGGCAAGGCGCACTCGAATGCGTGGCGGCAGGTGAACCGCTTCTTCCCCGAACTGCCCGCGCGCGTCGAACTCGACACGATTTGCGGTCGCAACACCACCGAGGTCGTGCGCGCCCGCGAGGCGTTCGGCTGGCAGCGCGCGGAAACCGATTGGCGCGCGGTCGTCGCCGATCCGCGCATCGACATCATCAACATCACCACGCCGAACGACACGCACGCGCCGATCGCCATCGCGGCGGCGAAGGCGGGCAAGGCCGTGTTGTGCGAGAAGCCGCTGGCACGCACGCTCGCCGAGGCCAGGCAGATGTTCGCCGCGGTGAACAAGGCGAAGGTCGTCAACATGGTCTGCCACAACTACCGTCGCATCCCCGCCGTCGCGCTCGCAAAGCGGATGATCGAGAACGGCGAACTCGGCTCGCGCATTTATCACTATCGCGCGCGTTACGCGCAGGAGTGGCTCGCGAATCCGAACTTCCCGCTCACGTGGCGGCTCAAGAAGGACATCGCCGGCTCCGGCGCGCACGGCGACATCGACGCGCACATCATCGACCTCGGCCGCTATCTCGTGGGCGAGATCACGGAGGTCTGTGGGTTGATGGAGACGTTCGTGAAGGAGCGCCCGATCCCCGAAGGCGGCGAGGCGGGCCGGGATTCCAAAGGCGGCGCGAAGATGGGCAAGGTGACCGTGGACGACGCGGTGAGTTGGATCGGCCGCTTCGCGAACGGCGCGGTCGCCAACCTCGAAGCCACACGATTCGCCCTCGGCCGCAAGAACAACATCACCTTCGAGATCAACGGCGACAAAGGTTCGCTGTTCTTCGACTTCGAGGACATGAACCGGCTGAAGTTTTTTAGCACCGACCTGCCGCCACATCGGCGGGGTTTCACCGACATCATCGCCACGGATCGCGACACGCATCCGTACGCGAAGAACTGGTGGCCGCCCGGCCACATCGTCGGCTACGAGCACACGTTCGTGAACACGTTTGCGGATTTCGTAACGGCGGTCGCCAGCGGCAAGAGCATCCACCCGACTTTCGAGGACGGATTGAAAAACGAACAGGTGCTGGCGGCGATTGACACGTCCGCCCACACGCGCAAATGGGTCAAGGTGTAGTCAACCCGTTCGCCGCATGCGCCAGCCGTTCGAGATCAAAGGCAAGTTCCGGCTCAAGGATTTCGACCCGGACTATTGTGGCGGCCTTGAGAAGGAGCCGACGAAGGAGAAGACCCTCGAACTAGGCCAGCGCATCGGCTACCTGCAGGAGCTGCTCTATGCCAATGCGCGCCACGCGCTGATCATCCTGTTCCAGGGCATGGACGCGAGCGGCAAGGACGGTGCGGTGAAGCGCGTGCTGGAGTTTGTCAATCCGGCGGGCGTCGAGACGGCGAACTTCAAAGTGCCTTCCGCCGAGGAGCGCGCGCACGATTTCCTGTGGCGTCATCACAAGGCGGTGCCGCGTTACGGCAACATCGGTGTGTTCAACCGTTCGCACTACGAGGCGGTGCTGGTGGAGCGCGTCCTTGAACTCGTGCCGAAGGATGTCTGGAAGGCGCGCTACGAACAGATCAACGCCTTTGAGAAGATCCTCGCCGGGAACAACGTGATCGTCCTGAAGTTCTTCCTCCACGTCAGCAAGGGTGAGCAGGCGGAGCGGCTCCGCGCGCGGCTCAAGGACCCGACAAAGAATTGGAAGTTCTCCAGCGCCGACCTTCAAGTGCGCAGGCATTGGGACGACTACATGGAGGCTTACGAGGATGCCCTCAACGAGTGCAGCACCAAGCACTGTCGCTGGCATGTCGTGCCGGCGAACGCCAAGTGGTATCGCGATTTCGTCGTCGCCCGTCGCGTCGTTGAGGCGCTCGAGGAATTGAAGATGGACTGGCCAAAGCCGAAGGAGGATCTGTCGAAGGTCAGGATCGCGTAGGCGCGCGGAACTTGCCTTTGTCGGTCGCGTTCCCATACTCGCGCCGCTTTTTGCAACATGGGCACATTGAACTTCGCCATCATCGGTTGCGGCGGCATCACGCTGCAAAACCATCTTCCCGGCCTCGCGCTGTGCAAGGACGTCAAAGTCACCGCCCTGTGCGATGCCAACCCCACCACGCTCGAAGCCGCGCGCAAACAAACCGGCGTAGCGGTCAGTTCCACGAACTGGGAAGACATCGTGAAGCGCGACGATGTCCACGCGGTCATCATCGCCACGCCGAATGTTTTTCATCCACCCATCGCCATCGCCGCGGCGAAAAGCGGCAAACACGTGCTCAGCGAGAAACCGCTGGCACTGAACCACGCCGACGCCAAGGCGATGGCCGATGCGGCCGACGACGCGAACGTGCGGCACATGACGGCGTTCACGTACCGCTTCGTGCCGGCGATGCGTTACTTGAAACACCTCGTGGACAAGGGCGAACTCGGCACGCCCTATCACTATCGCTCGTGCCGCTTGCAGGACTGGGGCACGCGCAATCTCGGCTGGCGTCAGCAGAAGAATATGGCCGGCACCGGCGAGATCGGCGACATGCTCTCGCACCGCATCGACTTCGCGCATCATCTCGTCGGCCCGATGAAGCGGCTCGTCGCGAACCTGATCACGCTCACACCCGAGCGCGGCGGCCAGCCGAATGACACCGACGATTGGGTGGCGATCCTCGCCGAGTTCCGCAACGGCGCGAGCGGCGTGCTGGAAAGCTCCAAGCTCGCCAGCGGTGTGAACGAAAGTTGGCGCAGCCCCGACCGCGTGGAGATCAACGGCAGCGAGGCGAGCGCAAGTTTCACGACTGGCTGCTGGAACGAGCTTCAGTTTGGCAAGGTCGGCGGGCCCGGCCTGAAGGCGCTGCCGATCCCGCGCGAGTTCTACGTCTGGCCCGGATCGTCGCGCGATCCCGGCGTGGGTGATCCACTCGTGACGTTCCGCTACGATCAAGCCGTCGAGTTTGTGAACGCGATTCGCGAACAGCGTCCGTGCAGCGTCACCTTCCACGACGGCGCGTGGATGCAGGCCGTGACGGATGCGGCCGTGAAGTCGGCCAAAGAGCGGCGCTGGATTGAACTCGACTAACGAGCCGTAAAAACTTCCTTCACCGCCGGCGAATCGCCCGTTACCCTGCGCCCGGTTCATTTCACCAATAACCCAAATCCACGGATAACATGGACTCCCCCAACGCAAACCATCGCTGGCGTTTCTTCCGCGCTGGCGGCGTCGATCAGGTGCGCCTCGAATCCAGCGCGGACATCCTCAACCTCGACCGGCTCGACCAGAAGCTTTGGGTCGCATTGAGTTGCCCGGTCAAAGGCCTTGAGTTCGACGAGAAGACCCTCGCGCTCATCGACACCGACAGGGACGGCCGCATCCGCGCGCCCGAGATCATCGCCGCGGTCAAGTGGGCCGGCGCGCTGCTCAAGGACGCCAACGAACTCACCCGCGGCGGCGACGGCCTTCTGCTCGGCTTGATCAACGACGCCACGCCCGACGGCAAACAACTGCTTTCCTCCGCGAAGCAAATCCTTACCAACCTCGGCAAGAGTGACGCCACGTCGATCACCGTCGCCGACACGATGGAGACGGCGAAAGTTTTCGCCCAAACGAAATTCAACGGCGACGGCGTGCTGCCCGTTGAGTCCGTGGATGACGCGGCCGACAAGTCGGTCGCTGCCGACATCGTTGCGTGTCTCGGCGGTGAAACGGATCGCAGCAGTTTGCTTGGCCTCACGCAGGCGAAGCTCGACCAGTTCTTCGCAGATGCCGCGGCGTATTCCGACTGGTGGAAGAAGGCCGAGGCCGACGCGCCGAACATTCTCCCGCTCGGTGACGCGACACCAGCCGCGCTCGCCGCGCTCAACGCCGTGCGCGCAAAGGTGGATGACTACTTCGCCCGCTGTCGCCTCGCCGCGTTCGACAGCCGCGCGCTCGCCGCGGTAAATCGCCAGGAGGCCGAATACCTCGCCATCGCCGCGAAGGACATGACGATTACGGCGCAGGAAATCGCCGGCTTCCCGCTCGCACGCATCGAGGCGGACCGCGCGCTCCCGCTCAAGGACAGCGTGAATCCAGCGTGGGCGGCGGCCATCGCGGCCTTCACAGCGGCAGCCGTCGGACCGATTCTCGGCAAAGACAAGACTTCACTCACCGAAGCCGACTGGGCCCGGCTCAAGGCGAAGTTCGGCGCGCATGAATGTTGGAACGCGGACAAGGCCGGCGCGTCCGTCGAGAAGCTCGGCCTTAAGCGCGTCCGCGAAATCCTCGCCGGCAAGAGCAAGGAGGCGCTCGCCGCGCTCGTCGCGCAGGACAAGGCGCTCGAACCGGAGATGAACGCCATCGCCAACGTCGAGCGGCTCGCGCGCTATTACCGCGACCTGCATCAGCTCTTGAACAACTTTGTTTCGTTCACCAACTTCTACGCGCGCCGCCGCCCGGCGATCTTCCAGGTCGGCACGCTTTATCTCGACGGGCGGAGTTGCAACCTCTGCGTGCGCGTCGAGGACGCCGGCAAACACGGCGCGCTCGCCGGCCTCTCGAAGGCCTACCTCGCCTACTGCGATCTCACGCGCCCCGCCACCGGCGAGAAGATGCAGATCACCGCCGCGTTCACCAACGGCGACTCGGACAACCTCATGGTCGGCCGCAACGGAATCTTTTACGACCGCAAGGGCCGCGATTGGGACGCCACGATCACCAAGATTGTGGACAATCCGATCAGCATCCGGCAGGCGTTTTGGGCGCCATACAAAAAGCTCGTGCGGATGATCGAGGATCAAGTCGCCAAACGCGCCGCCGCAGCCGATGCGGCGGCCGATCAGAAGCTCGCTGCCACGGCTCAAACCGTTGCCACCGCCGACAAGACCAAACCCGCCGAGCCGAAGAAGATGGACACCGGCACCGTCGCGGCCATCGGCGTCGCCCTTGGTTCATTCGTCACGGCGTTCGGCCTGATCTTCAGCAAGTTCGCCGATGTTCCGCCGTGGAAGTTGCCGCTGATCGTGATCGGCGTGGTGTTCGCCATTTCGCTGCCGTCGATGGTGATGGCGTGGCTCAAACTGCGCCTGCGAAACCTCGGCCCAATCCTTGACGCCAACGGCTGGGCAGTAAACGGCCGCGTGAAGATCAACGTACCCTTCGGCAAGGCATTGACCGACGTAGCCAAACTGCCGCCCGGATCCGAGCGCGCGCTCACGGATCCGTACGCGGAGAAGAAAAGTCCATGGCCGAAAATCATCGGCGTTGCGATCGTCGTATGGATCGTCTTCACCGCTTTGAGTCGTTACGGCTATCTCGCCTGGGTAATTGAGCGACTGAGCCGCTAACGCCTGCGGACACGGCGCCAAATTTATGAACAAGACCGCAGTAGTGACCGGAGCCGGGAGCGGCGTGGGTCAAGCCGTGGCCGTGATGCTGGCCAAGCAGGGCTGGAAGGTCGCGCTGATCGGCCGTCGGGCCGAGACTTTGGAGGACACAATCCGCATGGCCGGTTCGCACCGCAGCCAGTTCCTCGTCTGTCCGTGCGACATTGCCGACGAGAAAGCCGTCGAGAAGATGGCCGGCACGGTTTTGAAAAAGTTCGCGACCGTGGAAGTGCTCGTCAACGCCGCCGGCACCAACGCACCCAAGCGGTCGCTCGCCGTGCTTTCGCTCGCCGACTACCACGCGATGATGAACACCAACCTCAACGGCGCCTACTACTGCGTGCAGGCCTTTCTGCCGCAGATGCGCGCGCGCGGGAGCGGCACCATCGTAAACATCGTTTCCGACGCCGGCAAACAGGCGTCGCCCAAGGCGGGGCCGGCCTACGTCATGGGCAAGTTCGGCCTCGCCGGCTTGACGCAGGCGATCAATGCCGAGGAGCGCCCCAACGGCATCCGCGCCTGCGCCATTTTCCCCGGCGACATCGACACGCCGCTGCTCGAAAAACGCCCCGTGGTGCCTGACGCCGCAGCGCGCGCGAAAATGATGAAACCCGAGGACGTCGCCGAATGCGTGATGCTGGCAGTGAACCTGCCGACGCGCGCTGTTGTCGAGGAGATCCTTGTGCGCCCGCGATAAGTTCGGAGCGCTGCGCTTAACGCCTCCAACGGCGCGTGAGTTCGTTCCAGTTCAACTCGTCTCCGGGTGGCAGCTTGCCCAAACGTGGTGAGCGCTGCACCGTGGCCTCGAACATCTGCGCGATGGCTTCGCCCATTTGCCAGAGCGCGTGGCGGAAGTTTGCCTTGTCGGCGAGGGCGAGCATCTGAGCGTAGTTCAGGCCGACCGCCTTTCGGATGGAGTCGTTGCAATCGAGGCGGCCATCGGTCCCGCGGACGAGTTGCATATTCTCCAAAACGTCCTGGCTGTGAAAACGAACCCAGCGCCGGTTCTCGCCGAGCACGGCGTTCAGGAGCGATTGTTTCGCCGGCTCCCAGCCATTTGGGAACTTGCGCGCCAGCCGGCCACGCGATTCGGCGATGCGCATGTAGTGGAGTTGCACCGGCTCGACGGGCGTCGCGGCGAGATCGGCGAGGAGCGCGGGCCAGTCGAGGCGCAGTTCCATCACGCCGATTTCGTGGAAGGTGACAAGGTCCTGGATGGGGCGGTTGCGCGGCGTGTATTTGCCGTCGAGCAAATGCAGGTCAATCCCCTCGTGGATGGACTTGATGAGGCTGTCGCTGACGACGTGGACGATCCAGCCGAAGACGTAGGCGAGCGTGCGTTCGCTCGGGCCGAATAACTCGAAGGTGTCCTCAACCACGTCGGCGAAATAATCCGGCAGATGATCCCACGGCACGGCGTGTTCGCGGTCGGCCTTGCTCCAGCCGAAGACAAGGTGCGCGCGGCCGTAGAAGAGTTCGTGAATTTCGCGCGGCGTATATTCGCGGCCGTCGTGCTTGAGCTTCCACGGCCGCACCGCGCCACCGGTGATGGGACTCTTCTCCAACGGCACCGTGCCGTAGCCGACTTCGCGCCCGGTGTCCACGCAGATGGCCTCGGGCATCGTCTGGATGTCGCTCCCAAGGTAGGCGCCGGCGAGGTAGCTGGCGAAATGGCGCATGGCAATCGGCGCGACGGGCAATTTGCGTTGCGCAGCGGCCTTCGCGCCGAGCACCGCATACATGGAATGGCCGATGATGCCGCTCATCGCAGTGCGCTCAGGCCAGCAGTGCCTTTACCACCTTCCCCTCATCTGTCGGGCCGATGAGGCGGTTGTTGAGGCCCTGCGTGCGGAAGCTGAAGTGATACGGGTCGAGGCCGAGGAGATGGAGGATCGTCGCCTGAAGGTCGCGCCGACTCACGGTTGGCCGAGCCGGCCTTCGAGGATGCCCTGCACGGACAAGTCTTCATCCAAGTCCGGCCAGTGGATTCCTGTGCCGTCGCAAATGAGTTCCGCGTTGGCGAGCTGTTTGTCGGTGCCGCCGCGAAGCCGGCGGTTCTTAGCGGCGGGAAAGCGAATCTCACGGTCGTCGTCCAGTTGCAGGCAGATGGCGCGGTCTTCCACCCAGACGCGGGTGGCCTTCACTTCGATTTCAGCGATCAAAGACTTCATGCCACTTAGTTAATATCTGCTCGCGATGTTCCGCAACCAGTTCCTCGGCCCGCGCGAGCTCCGGCGTTTTCAATCCCTTGGCCCACGCCAGTTCCAGCGGCTCAATCCAAAACTTGGCGAAGCCGCCGCCGCGCCGGACGTGGATGTGCACCGGCTCGTGCCCTTCGTTGGCGTAGAAGTAGAACACGTAACCTTCGATGCGGAGAACTTCAGGCATGGTTGAACGATGCCATTCTGTGTCAGACGGGTTGCCGGAGGCAACAAGTGAATCGGATTCACCGCCCGCGCCTCATACCAGCAACGCCTTCACCACCTTCCCCTCATCCGTCGGGCCGATGAGGCGGTTGTTGAGGCCTTGCGTGCGGTAGCTGAAATGATACGGATCCATGCCGAGGAGGCGGAGCATCGTGGCCTGAAGGTCGCGCACGGTGACTTTGTTCTCGGCAACGTGATAACCGAAGTCGTCGGTCTCGCCGTAGGTGATGCCGCCCTTGATGCCGCCGCCGGCCATCCACAACGAGAAGCAATGCGGGTGATGGTCGCGCCCGAGGAACTTGCTGCCGCCGCGCTCCTCGTTGAGCGGCGTGCGACCGAATTCGCCGCCCCAAATCACCAGCGTGTCGTCGAGCAGGCCGCGTTGCTTGAGGTCCTTCACCAGCGCGGCGCTCGCCTGGTCCACGTCGCGGCACTTCTTCGGCAAACCGGTGACGAGGTCGTTGTCGGGGCCGGTGCCGTGCATGTCCCAGCCCCAATCGTAGAGCTGCACGTAGCGCACGCCCTTCTCGATGAGCCGGCGCGCAAGCAGGCAGTTGTTCGCGAAGCTGCCCTCGCCCGGCTTCGCGCCGTAGGCGGCGAGCACGTGCGCGGGTTCCTTGCCGATGTCGAACGCCTCGGGCACGGCGAGTTGCATGCGGTAGGCGAGTTCGTATTGCGCAATGCGCGTCACGGTCTCGGGGTCGCCGAATTGTTTCGCCTCCAGCTGATTCAACGCGTTCAACGCATCGAGACTGCGACGACGCGTGTCGCGGTCCATGCCGGGCGGGTTGTTGGAAAAAAGAATCGGCTCGCCGGACGTGCGGCATTGCACGCCCTGATAAACGCTCGGCAAAAATCCCGAACTCCACAGGCTCTTGCCGCCCGTTGGGTCGGTGCCGCCGGAGAGTAGCACCACGAAGCCCGGCAAATCCTGGTTCTCGCTGCCGAGTCCGTAAGTGACCCACGACCCGATCGCCGCGCTGCCGGCGAGGCGGTTGCCGGTGTGCACGAAAAGTTCGGCGGGCGCGTGATTGAACTCCGAGGTGTTCATGGACTTCACGATGCACGCATCGTCAGCGATGGACTGGAAATGCGGGAGGAGTTCACTGACCCACGCGCCGCCCTTGCCGTAGCGGGCGAACTTGTGCGGCGTGCCGAGCATCTTGGGCACGCCCTTGATGAACGCGAAGCGCTCGCCCTTGA
>DATDFH010000724.1:0-2796 GCA_036522715.1 Verrucomicrobiia bacterium | reverse complement strand
GTTCTAATGACGCCATGCCTCACACGCGCCGCGCGGTCGTTGATGTTGGAACCAATTCCATCAAGCTGCTCGTGGCCGACGTCGCCGGCCATGACGTGTCTCCAATCCTAGAGGACAGCAAGCAGACGCGGCTCGGCCAGGGATTTTACGAGACGCACCGGCTGCGGGCCGAAGCCATCGCGAGGACGGCTGAGGCGGTCGCGGAGTTCGCCGAAACAGCGCGCAAACGGGAGGCGAAGTCGTTACGCGTCATCGCCACCAGCGCCGCGCGAGACGCAAAAAACCAGCGCGAACTTACCGCCGCCATCGAGCAGGCGGCCAACCTTAAAGTCGAAATCATTTCCGGCGAGCAGGAGGCGGACTGGGCGTTTCAAGGCGTCACAACGGATTCCGAGTTGGCGAAGGTGCCGCTGCTGTTGCTCGACGTGGGCGGCGGCAGCACGGAGTTCATCCTGGGTCAGGGCGACCGCAAACATTTTCGCCGCAGCTACCCCATCGGCACGGTGCGACTGCTGGAAAAACTTCCGCACAGCGACCCGCCCGATCCCGAGGAGCTGGACACGTTTCGCGCGTGGCTGCGGCAGTTCCTCGACTACGAGGTTCGCTCGGTGCTCGAACCGGCGATGCGCCGTGAGGCGAAACTCGACCCTGCCAAACGCGAGTTGACGCTCGTCGGCACCGGCGGTACGACGAGCATCCTCGCGCGGATGGAAGCGAAGATGGAGGATTACGACCGCGCCCGCATCGAAGCCACTCGCCTGAGCCTGGGGCGAGTCAAAGCCCATACGGAACGTCTCTGGAGTTTGCCGCTGGAGGAGCGCAAACAAATCGTCGGCCTGCCGAAGAAACGCGCCGACGTGATCCTGCCCGGGGCGGCAATTTATGAGGCGGTGATGGAGGCGTTCCGCTTCGACGAGTTGCGCGTGAGCACGCGCGGGCTGCGCTTCGCGGCGGTGATGGACGGAGCTTGAGCTTTCGGTGCGGGGGGCGCAGGATGCTGGCGTCGCGCGCGTGGCGGAATGGCAGACGCGCTGGACTTAGGATCCAGTCCCGCAAGGGGTGGGAGTTCAAGTCTCCCCGCGCGCACCACTCGCTGCGCCTTCTCCAAAATTCAAATCACGCTCGGGTCGAGGAACTCGGCCACGAACGGCGTCGCTGGCCGAGCGCGCAGTTCCGCCGGCGTCGCAATCTGCTCGACCACTCCGCGATTCATCACAGCCACGCGTTGGCCGAGCGCTAAGGCTTCCGCTTGATCGTGCGTGACAAGGAGCGTGGTCAGTTGCAGTTCGCGATGGAGACGGAGCAGTTCACGGCGCAGCTCGCGGCGCAACGGCGCGTCGAGATGGGAGAGTGGTTCGTCGAGCAATAACACTTGCGGTCGCCGTACGAGCGCGCGGCCCAGTGCAACGCGCTGGCGTTCGCCGCCGGAAAGGTCTGCCGGTTTTCGTTCGAGGCAATCGCTGATGCCGAGCAGGCTGGCCGTTTCGCCCACGCGTTGCGCGATCTCCTTCTTCGGCACGTGGCGCAGTTTCAGGCCAAACCCGATGTTCTCGAACGCCGTCATGTGAGGATAGAGTGCGTGCTGTTGGAAGACCATCGCCACATCGCGCTCCTTCGGCGGCACGGCGTTCACGACTTTACCGCCCAGTGAGACAGTGCCTTCGTCGGCGTCTTCCAGTCCAGCGATGAGCCGTAGCGTCGTCGTCTTGCCACAGCCCGACGGGCCGACGAGCGTGAGGAGTTCCTTGTCTTCGACGGTGAGGCTGACGCGTTCCACGGCGCGAACGGTTTGCCCATTCGGTCCGTGAAAAGTTTTTGTCACGCCATCGAGAACCACGCGCGCCATGTGGTGGCAGTGTCAGAATTCAAAGCCGCATTGTCTATGGCGGAGTGCTGTGCGGCCGCGAATCGCTTCAGCTTGTCGGACGATTGCGGGTGGCCTCGCGCAAATGCTCCGGCACTTCAATCCCCTCCGCCTCCAGCATTTTCACGGAGCACTCAGGACAGTAGCTGTGGGTGAAGGTCGCCGCCGTGCGGCGTGAGATGTAAGCCTCGACCTGGCTCCAATAACCCGCGTCATCGCGTATTTTCTTGCAGTGCGCGCAGATCGGCAGAAAGCCGCTCAAGGTCTTCACGTTAGCCAGCGCTTCTTCGAGGTCGCGGATGAGTTTCTCGCGTTCGGCTTCGCGCTGCTTCTGATCGGTGATGTCCCGCGAGATGCCCATCATGCCCACCACGTCGCCGCGCGCATCGCGCAGCAGCGACGCCGCGAGCACACTGGGAAATGCATCTCCGTTCTTTCGACGGTTCACGATCTCGCCGACCCAGCGGCCTTGGTTCAGAATCGTTTCATTAATCGCGCCGCCGCCGGTGGCGTCGCCGTAAAGCATCCCGACCGGTTGCCCGAGGATCTCGCGTGCCTCGTAGCCAAAACACTTTTGCGCCGCGGCGTTGAACAGGGTGATGCGGCGCGCCGCGTCGGACGCGACGATCATGTCCAGCGAGCTTTCAATGAGGTTGTTCAAAAACGCGCGCGACTCCTTGAGCGCCACCTCGGCAGCGAGCTTGTCGGTGACATCAATGAGCATGCTGCGGCTCATGACGAATCGGCCCTGCGCGTCTCTAATGGCCGTGGCATTGAGGAGGACGGGAAACGTCGAGCCATCCTTGCGGACCATCTCGAACTCCGCGCCGGCGACTGAACCCAATTCTTTGAAGCGGGCAAAGGTCGTTTCGCAGAGCGCGCGGCTTGCGGGGGTGAGGAGGTCCATGAATTTTTTGCGCCCCACAATCTCC
>DATDFH010000723.1:0-5074 GCA_036522715.1 Verrucomicrobiia bacterium | reverse complement strand
CCGATGAAGAGCGAGCCGTCGGGCGCGAACGCGGTGACGCGGACGGTGTTGTTCGGCTGGCCGCCGCCGGCCGTGCTGCCGGGGAAAACGGCCTCGCCCGCGCCGTTGGCCAGAAGACGCGCCAGATAGGGCTTGCCGAGCGAGCCGCCATTGAACGCGCCGCCGACGATGATGTTGCTGTTGACCTGTTGAAAGGACAGCGCCTGCGCCGAGCCGTTGAAGCTGACTGGCCAGTTCGTTTCCACCACCCCGTCGGTGCTCAAGCGCGCCGTCACCGCCTGCGCAACGCTCCCGACTTGAGTGAACGGCCCGGCGACAACCGCACGGCCGTCGGGTTGCACGAGGATGTTGCTGATGCTGCCAACCACGTTGTTCGAGTACGTGAGATCGAGCGTGCCGTCGGAGTTGAGCCGTGCGAAATTGACGCGACGGACGCCGCTGACGTTGGTGAAACTGCCGGCAACGAGCAGCTTGCCGTCGGGCTGGAACGCCAGGGCGGAAATGGACGGGCCGGGAAGCGCCCCGGTAATCGTTGGTGCAAACAACGGTTGGAAGACTCCGTTACTGTCAAAAAGAGCAACGTATTTCTGCGGGTTGAACTTGATTTGGGTGAAGTTGCCACCGATGGCGATGGCACCGTCACTCGCGCGGACGGCGAGAGCACCGACCGCCGCGGCGGTGAGAAAGTCATCGGCGATGGACGCCGACTGGAACGCGGAGCCGGTCATGAAGTTCGTGTCGAGCGAGCCGTCGTCGTTCAGGCGCGCAAGGGCGTTGTAGTAACGCGGCTCGGAGGGTCCGCTGAAATTGTCGAAGTAGCCGGCGACCAGCAACCGGCCGTCGGGCAGGCGCTGCATCGCCGCGAAAGTTCCGGCAAGCACATTCGAGCCAGCCACCCAACTGTCGAGCGAACCGTTGGTGTTGAACCGCGCGATGCCGTTGCGGTTGCTCGTGCCGACCATCGTGAAACTGCCTGCCGCGATCACGCGGCCGTCGGGCAATGGCGCGAGCGCGTTCACCGGGCCGTTGATGATGGCGGTCGAGAGGAAATTCGTGTCAAGCGTGCCGGGCCGGATGATCAGGCTGACATGCGCCGTGGCGCTGGTCGTGATGCCGAACTGGTTCGAGACTGCGGCGAAGAAGTCGTAGTTGCCGATCGCATACAAGATGAGATTGAGGGACTGGGCAGTCTGGCCGGGCATCACGGTGCCATTGGAATACCACTGCACCGTCGCCGGTACGGGGCTGGTGTAGGTGATGAACTGAGTCGGGAACGCGCCGCTGACCGAGAAAAAAATCGTCTCGTTGGTCGGTTGGTGGGTGATGACCGGCTTCTGCGACTGGATGACCGTGAGTGTCGCGTCGGAACTGGGCGTGCCGCCGAATGAGTTCGATGCGACTGCCGAGTACAGGCCCGCGTCGCCGAGGACTGCGTTCGACACCGTGTAATAGGAATAGAACGTGTTGAAGTTGCTCACCGCCGCGGGCGCGAGGCCGATCTGGCCGGGAATGTTCGTGCCGTCCTTGCGCCAAGTGAAGTTGACCGGCGGAAAGCCGTACGCGCTCACGCGGAAGGTCGTGCTGTCGCCCGTGTTGATCGTGACGTTGGTCGGGTGGTCCACGATCTGCGGCGCCTGCGCCGGGAAAACCTCCACGTGCACCACGGCGCTCGTCACACTGCCGGCCGGGTTGCTGACGCGCACCGAGTAATCCCCGTTGTAGCCGACATTGGCGTTGGTGACCGGGTAGGAGTTGTTCGTCGCGCCGCCGATGGGCGATGCGAAGCGGAACCACTGGTAACCCAGCTGCAAACCCGTCGCCACGACTGAAAGCGTGAAGTTCTGGCCGTTCGTCACGTTCACGCTGACCGGCTGCTGCGTGATCATCGGCGTCTGAATGATCGTGAGCGTGGCCACCATGCTGGTCTTCGCGCCGTAGTTGTTGGTGACCAGCACGGTGTAATCGCCTTGGTCGGTCGTGGCGAAGTTGAAGATCTGGAGCGTCGCGTTGGTGGTGCCGGTACGGTTGGCGGTGTCGCCGATGGCCGCGCCGCCTTTGCGCCATTGATACGCAAGCGGCAGCGTGCCGCTGGCGCCGACGGTGAGCGAGACGGACTGGTTGGAGAGCACGTTCTGGCTCAGCGGCTCCTGTGTGATTGAGGGCGCAGTGCCCGGATCAACGCCCAGCACGATGTTGCTGCTGGTGATCGACCCGACGGAATTGGACACGGTGATCTTGTACGTGCCCGCGTTGGTGAGTTGGAGCGGGGAGAACGTGATCGAGGTGTTGGTCTGGCCGGCAATGGGCGAGTTGTTCTTGAACCACTGGTAGAACAATGGTCGCGTGCCCGCGGCGAACGCTTCCAGCGTGACGGTCGTGCCGATGAGGTTCGTGCTGCTCTGCGATTGCGAAATGATCTGCGGCGCCTGACCCGCGGGCGTCTCGCCGTCGGTGATGCGGAAGTAACCGCCCTGGCTCTGGAGTTCGTTCTCCAGATGAAGTTCGTAGGCGCACACGTTTGTCGGAGCGCCGGTGCACAGGCATTCCGTAGTCAGCGTCAGCACGCCGTAGTTCGTCGAGGTCGTCGAGTAGTTGGTCAGGTGGACGGCCGTCCAGTTGGGATTCGGCGGGAGGTTGGTCACGACGAACGCGCCCCACGTGCCGGAGTGGTTGGTGCCCGCGGGCGGAGAGGGAATGCTGTAGGTGCCGTTGGCATTGAGGATGATCTTGTAGCTGCCGTTCGTCTCGAAGGGCGGCGCGCCGCTGAAAACGTCCAGCCAGATTGTTTTCCCGGGCAGCAGCGCGGGCGTGACGCTGGAGCAAGTGTATTCAGCCGCGCCGGTGCCACGCGGGGCAAGCCAGCCGGCCATGGATGCTACCAAACTGAAGAGGATGAATCGCTTCATAACTGTTGCGTGTGCTTCGATCTGACGTGAACGGGCACTTCGGTACAAAAAACCCGTTGTAATTGGAAGAACAGAATTCGCCAATGACAATGGGGCGCGTCTGCACGCGATCAGGGAATCACGTGGATCGTCGCGAGGACTTCCTGCTCGACTGGCGCGCCGTCCTTGGCCTTGAGCAGGTAACGGATGAGGAGATTGTCCACCGGCTTCAGGCCGGCGATTTCGAGCGTGAGTGTCTTCCCGTCGTCAGAGAGCTTCGAGGACTTCACGTCGAGCTTGTCGCGGCCCAGGCGGCCGGGATCGCTCACGGAGACTTCGTGGCTGCCGTAATTATCCACGGGACGCGCGTCGCGGACGATGTGGCCGTTGGCAAGGCGGTCATTGCCGAACTTCTCCATGTAGTTCCACGCCTCGGCGGAAAAGTTTTGCGGGTCTTTCGCGTACGCGGCATCCAACGGCTGCGTGAAGGTCAGGTGGACGCCCGCCTTGTCCACTTTGAAGTCATGGACGGAATGGACCGGCTTGCCCGTGTAGCGGACGCGGTCGAAACCCGCGTCGCGCGCGGCGGTGGTCTGCCAGCCGCGGAGGCCGACGACGTAAAGCTGGCCGTCGCGTGGATTGAAGACGGTGCGCATTGCCGACGACGTGAGCTTGAGCGGCAGCCGTACCGCCGCGCCCTGCATGAGGTCGCCGACCGGCTGCTTCATGATGTGGTAGAGCGCGCACGTGCCGTAGCTGGCGTGGAGCAGTTCGCCCTTGAGCGGGCCGAACTTGTCGCCCGGCACCCAGACCTGCGAGCCGCCGGAGTTGTCCCACTTGAGTGGGAACCAGAGCAGCGGCTTCTTCGGGTTCGGGTTGGTGCGCAGGTGCGCATCGGGCAGCAGGAACGTCGTGCCGCTGCCGGGCTTGATCCAGTTGAGCGGGCACACGGGCACCCAGGTGCCTTCGTTGTCACCACTCGTGAGTTCGCCGCCGGGGCCGATGCCGATGCCGTTGGGCGCGCGGAAACCGCGGGCAACGACCTCCAGTTTGCCACCGTCCTTGCTGACCCTCATCAACGTGCCGGCGTGCTCGGTGACGGTGCCGTAGATTGGCCCGGCAATCATCTCCTCCGGAAACGTGCCGAAGCCGCGCCCGCCGTAACGCACCGGGCCAGCCTTCGCGAAATAAAAATTCCCCTCACGATCCGTCTGGAGGTCGAACACGAATTCGTGAAAGCCGGTGGATGAAGTGACCTCGTTGTTGAAGTTCTCGTAGAAGTCCGCCTCGCCGTCGCCGTTGAGATCGTGCAGGCGCGTGATGCCGTCGCGGCCGGAGACGTAAATCGTGTCGTTGCCGATCTTGAGCCCGAGCGGTTCGTAGAGGCCGGAGGCAAAACGCTTCCACGTGAGCTTCTCGAGTTTGTCGTCGATGCCCGAGACGATCCACACGTCGCCATCCCAGGTGCAGAGCGCGGCGCGCGTGCCATCGGAAAAAAAATCCAGGCCGCTGAGGCGCACGCGGCGGTTCCAAGGGTTTTGCTCGGGCACGAGAATCTTATCGGTGACGTAGGCGCCATCGGGTGTGCTGCTCATGTCGAGCGCGCCGACGGTGATGACCGGCTGCGGCCAGTGCGCGGGGCCGCCCTTTTTGAAGTCGGGCATCTCGGGTTTGGACTTGAGCAGATTGCCGGCGCGTTCGGTGTAACCTTGGTCGCCTTTCCACACGACGACCCGGAAGAGCGACGCAGGCGTGCCCTTGGCGATCTTCAGCACGATGCGATTCTTGTCCTGCACTTCAAGCGTCACGCCGCTGGGCGCGCCGACAAGGCCCGCGATCGTCGCGCAACAAGTGCCTTCCTTCACCGTCACGACGCCGTCCTTGACCGCACCCTCGGCATGATCGACTTCGCACACGAGCATCGCAAGGTCCCGTGCCGGCGACTCAATCTGGAAGTTGCGCGCGAAGCCGACGAGTTCATCCGACACCGCGCTCGCCGGGAACTCCCACACTTTTGTTCCCAACACCGTGTAGTGCAGCACCACCTGGTCGCCGACGACATAGAGTCCGTTCCAGCGCGCGTTGCCCGCTGGCACGGGTCCGAACGGCTCTTTGCGCGGATCCTTGAACGAGCCACTGGCGTCAGCCCAACCGGGCGCGGCGGGTGTGCGGAGTTTTTGTTCGCCAGC
>DATDFH010000722.1:0-5087 GCA_036522715.1 Verrucomicrobiia bacterium | reverse complement strand
ACCTCTTCACGCATCCGGTCGAGGAAACTGGCCAAGCCACGCCGCACGATCCGAATTGCTCGATGGATTTGTGCGCGGCGGAAGGGAAGCCGAAGAAATCAAAGAAGTGATCTGCGTATGAAACGAAATCAACTGCTCGTCATCGTCTCACTGTTGCTGGCGCCGGTGGAAGTGTTGCGCGCCGCGGAGTTCAAGGCCGGCGCCGCGGTGGTCGATGTCACGCCGCCGACGCTGCCGGTGCTGGTGAACGGCTCCATGCTCAGCCGCACCGTGAGCAACGTGAACACGCGCGTGAACGCCCGCGCCATCGCGCTCGCCGACGGCAAGGAGCAATGCGTCATCGTCGTGGCGGACAGTTGCATGATGGGCCGGCCGGTGCTCGACGAGGCCAAGGCGCTCGCGGCCAAACGCACCGGCATCGCGACCAACCGCATGTTGATCTCCGCCACGCACGCGCACAGCGCTCCGGCTTCGATGGGCTGCCTCGGCACTGAGGCTGATCCGCGTTACGTGCCGTTCCTTCGCGACAAACTCGCCGAGGCCATCGCGGCGGCGCAGAAAAATCTGGAGCCGGCGCGCGTCGGTTTTGCCAAGGGCGACGCAGGAGATTTCACGGCGCTGCGTCAGTGGATTCGCCGGCCGGACCGTCTCGCGGAAGACCCGTTTGGAAACATGACCGTCCGCGCAAACATGCACGCGGGCCGCAAGTGGGACGATGTTACGGGCGAGGCTGGACCGAAAGACCCGGACCTCTCGCTCATTTCCATCCAGTCGCGCGACGGGCGGCCCATCGCGGTGCTCGGCAATTTTTCCATGCACTACTTCGGCGACCGCGACATCAGCGCGGACTATTTCGGATTGTTCAGCGAAGGCTTGAAGGCGCGCATCGCGCCCGAGCCGGCCAAGGGCAGGCCGCCGTTCGTCGGCATCATGTCGCACGGTTGCAGCGGCGACATTTACCGGACGGACTACAAAGTTCCCGAAAAGGACCGGCCCAAGCCGACGATTGACGAATACACCAAGGGCCTGCTCGACATCGCGATGAAAGCTTACGCGGGCATCAAGTATCGCGCCGACGCGGACCTCGCGATGGCCGAGCGGCGGATGACGTTGAACTACCGCGTGCCCGACAAGCAGCGCCTCGAATGGGCGCTACGCGTGGTGAAGGAAATGGGCGACCGCCTCGCCAAGACGCCGACCGAGGTCTATGCGCGCGAACAGATCATCCTCAACGAGCGACAGAAGACAGAGATCGTGGTGCAGGCATTGCGCATCGGCGACATCGGCATCGCGACGACGCCTTGTGAGACGTATGCGGTCACGGGTTTGAAGATCAAGGCCGCGAGTCCGCTCGCGCACAACATCGTCATCGAACTTGCCAACGGCGGCGACGGCTACATCCCGCCGCCGGAGCAGCATCCCTTCGGCGGCTACAACACATGGGCCGCGCGGTCCGCCGGTCTCGAGGTCCAAGCCGAGCCGAAGATTGCCGAGGCCGCGATCCACTTGCTGGAAAAGGTCAGCGGCCAGCCGCGCCGTCCGTGGAAACTCACCGACGGCTCCGCCGCCCGCGCTGTGCTCGATGCGAAGCCGCTTGCGTATTGGCGGCTGAATGAGTTCACCGGCCCACACGCCGCCGATGCCACGGGCCACGGACACGACGCCACCTACGAAGCGGCGATCACTTACTACCTCGACGGCCCGCGCCCGGCGGAGTTTTGCGCGAAGGGGGAGTCGAACCGCGCGCCGCACTTTGTCGGTGGACGGCTGCGCGCGCACTTCGCAGGACTCGGCGATCGCTATTCCATCTCGCTGTGGCTTTGGAACGGCATGCCCAACGAGGGCCGCGATGTGAGCGGCTGGCTCTTCTCCCGCGATCGCGATCAGGGCCTCGGCGTTTATGGCGATCACCTCGGCATCGGCGGGAAGAGCGGGCACACGGGCAAACTCATCTTCTTCCACGGCGACGATGCGAAGAATGTCACCGCTGGCAACACTGAAATCCCCCGCTGGCAATGGCAGCACGCCGTTCTGGTGCGCGACGGGCAGAACGTGCGCGTTTACCTCAACGGCCAATTGGAGATCGAGACGAAGGCCGCCGCGAATTTCCCCGCCAGCCTCGATCAATTCTTCTTCGGCGGACGTAGCGACAACGACTCCAATTGGGAAGGCCGCCTCGACGAAATTGCCTTCTTCGACCGCGCCCTCAGCGCGAAGGAAGTCGCGCGGCTTGACATGAAGTGAGCCTGGGAGCGCCGGCGTCCCGCCGGCCGCTTTCACGCCGTGCTTCACGGAAGTCGCCAGCGGGACGCCGGCGCTCCCAGGCTCAATCCACCACGTCAATATCCGCCACGGCGCTCTCGGGCGCGGGCTTGCGGTTGCTCCGGCTGCCGCACTGACGCGCCTCGTGCGGGGCATTCGGACGCAGCATCCGCTTCTGACGTTCGCGGTCGCCGGCGTTGCGGACGACCGGGATCGGCTGCTCGCTGTTGATGTCGAGGCCGGTCACATACATGGCGGCGGCGCCGGTCATCGGCAGCGGGATGAAGTCTTGCACCTGCTGGAGGTTCCATTTTTCCTTCTTCAGGAAATTTTCGACCGCGCCCATTTCCTTTTCGGTGCAGCCGGGGAAGCTCGAAATGAAATACGGCACCAGATACTGCTCCTTGCCGGCTTCCTCGCTCAGCTCGAAAAACTTTTCCATGAAGCCCTGAAAATCGCCCGCAGGTTTGCGCATCTTGCGGAGCACGTCGGGGTTCATGTGCTCGGGCGCGACCTTCATGTGGCCGCTGACGTGGTGTTGCACCAACTCCTTGAGGTAGGTCGGCGTGCGCAACGCAACGTCCATGCGGATGCCGGATTGCACGAAGACATGCTTCACGCCGGGCTGCGTGCGCGCGCTTCGGAGCAGATCGAGCTGCTGTTGCTCGTCCACCTTGAATACCGGGCAGATGCTCGGCCAGAGGCAGCTCGGCCGGTGGCACTTCTTGCATTCCTCGGCGATGCCGTTTTGCGCGGCGTAAAGGTTGGCGGTCGGCCCGCCCAGGTCGGAGATGGTGCCGTGGAAGGAGTCGGACGCCGCGAGCTTGCGAATCTCGCGCGTGACGGACTCGACACTGCGGCTCGACAAAAATTTCCCCTGATGAAACCCCAGGCCGCAAAACGTGCAGCCGCCCGCGCAGCCGCGCGAGACGATGATCGAGTCCTTGATGGTCGCGAAGCCGGGCACGGGCTGCTTGTAGCTCGGATGCGCGGCGCGCTGGAACGGCAGCTCGTAGAGCGCGTCGAGTTCCGGGCCGTCCACGGGCATAGCGGGAGGCTCCTGAAGCACCGCGCGCTGGCCGTGCATTTGCATGAGACGCTTGCCGCAATACGGCGTCTGCTGCGCCTCGACCACCTTCGTCAGGCGCATGAGCTGCTTTTTGTCCGCCTGCAAATCCTCCCACGATGGAAGCACGAGGCAGTCGCTGAAATCCGCCGCCGCGGTGGCCTTCGCGCCGAGAAACAGCGCGGTGCCGCGGATGCCGCCGAGGTCGGTGTTGCCCGCACGCAGGCGGTTGGCGATCTCCAACGACGCGCGTTCGCCCATGCCATAGATGAGGATGTCGGGCTTCGCGTCGGCCATGATCGAGGGGCGCAGTTTGTCCTCCCAATAATCGTAATGCGCCACGCGCCGCATCGAAGCTTCCATGCCGCCGAGCACGACCGGCACGCCGGGAAACGCGCGCCGCGCCATCTGCGAATAGACTATCGCGGCGTGGTTGGGTCGTTTACCGGGCAGACCGCCCTCGCTGTAAACGTCGTCCTTCCGCTTGTGCCGCGCAGCGGTGTAGTTCGAGAGCATCGAGTCGAGGTTGCCCGCCGTGATGCCGACGAAAAGTTTAGGCACGCCCATGACCGTGATGGACTCGATCTTCGTCCAGTCCGGCTGCGCAACGACGCCGACACGCAAGCCTTCGGCCTCCAGGAAACGCCCGATCATCGCCGTGCCGAACGACGGATGGTCCACGTAGGCGTCGCCGGTGATGATGAGCACGTCGAGCGCATCCCAACCGCGCGCCTCCATCTCGGCGCGCGACATCGGCAGGAACGCGGCGGCGTCCGGCTGTTTGGTTTGCACTCTTGGCAACATGACAGCGTCAAGGATGCGCGAGAACGTAGCGCGAAGCAAACAGAACAAAGCCCGCTGACTGCGGTGAAGAAATGAGCGCGGTTCAGCGTCGCAACCTCCGATCCAGACGCACCACGTTCGTGATCGAAAACCAAACCATTGCCCGCATGAACCGCCACCTGATCTCGCGTTCCTCCGCCGTCCTGTGCGGAGCATTGGCGTTGACCATCAACATCTCCTCATCCTCCGGCGCCGGGGCGCTTGCCCTGCGCAATGAAATTGTGATCTCCGCCGCCGAGATCGCAAAACCCGACCAGCGCGCCGACATGCCCACGCCCGGAAAGTGGTGGCTTAATCGCAACGCGCAGTCTTGGGGCGCGAAGGGCGGCACCATCCTGATGGCTGGCCAGCCGAGCGAGCAGGTGCACAAGCCGGACGCCCTCTGGCAGGTCATTCCGATGTTCCGCTTTGTGCCGTATCGCGTGCCGGAGCTGGTCATCGCGCCGAAGGTGACGGGCTGGTATCGCATCCACGCCGGGTTGTATGGCGACGAAATCGAGGTGTGGAGCACGCCGCATCTGCTGGGGAAACTTTCCGGCGAGGCGTTCCCCGAGTATTTGCAGGCGCCGCGCGGCGCGACGAGCCGCGTCGTCGAGGCGTATTGGAAGGCCGCAGACCTCACTGGCAAGACCATCCACATCCTCCAACCGCCCGCGCCGATGGCGCACAAGGGCGCGGGCTGGATGGGCGGCATCTCGCACATTCGTCTCGTGCCGATGAGCGAACAGGAAGTCGCGGCGGCGAAGCACGAGATCGAACTGCCGCCGATGGAGCAGCGGCTGTTCGCGATGCTCGATGTCACCGACGAAATCTTTTGGAACGGCACCGCCGAGACCGAAGAGGACATTCACGCGATGATCTGGCGGCATCAGCAGGCGGGCTTCGGCCGCATCTACTGGCGCTGCTTTGGCACGTG
>DATDFH010000721.1:0-5083 GCA_036522715.1 Verrucomicrobiia bacterium | reverse complement strand
CGGCAAGTCCACGCTCATGCACATCCTTGGCTGTCTGGATTCGCCGACTTCGGGGACGATCATGCTCGATGGCGTGATGATCCACGATGCCTCGCCGCGTCAACTGGCGCGCATCCGCAACGAAAAAATTGGGTTCGTGTTCCAGTTCTTCAACCTTCTGCCCAAGCTCAACGTGCTCCAGAACGTCGAACTGCCGATGGTTTATAGCGGCGTCTCCGTGCGCGAACGCCGTGAGCGTGCGATGGAGGCACTCAAGCTCGTCAACATGGTGGACCGCGCGAAGCACCGGCCGCTGCAACTTTCCGGCGGACAGCAGCAACGCGCCGCCATCGCCCGCGCTTTGGTGAATCGCCCCAAGATCGTTTTCGCCGACGAACCGACGGGCAACCTCGACTCCGTGACCGGCGAGGCGATCCTGCAACTCTTCCGCCAGCTCAGCAACGAGGGCCGCACGATCGCGTTGGTGACGCACGACCCCGAAATCGCGGCGGTCACGCCGCGGCGCATCGAGATTCGCGACGGAAAGATTGCCAAGAACGTGGACGCGCGCCTCGCCGGTTTGCACGAAGGCCCGAAGTTCAACATCGCATCGGCGCCATGAATCTCTTCAACGCCTTTGCCGTGGGCCTGAAAGAAATCTGGGCGAACAAGTTTCGCTCCCTGCTCACCATGCTCGGCATCATCCTCGGCGTCGCGAGCCTGGTGGCAATGACGGCGCTCATCAAAGGAATGGAGAACGGCCTGAAGGAGGCGCTCATCGCCATCGGCGGGCTCGAACGCATCACTGTGAACCGTGCCGCGGTGCCGGCCGAGCAGCGGCATCGCATCGACGAGGCGACTGGACTCACGATGAACGACGTGGAGGCGTTGCGTCGCAGCGCGCCGCTTATCACCGAGGTCACGCCACAAATCCAGGTCATGCCCGCCACCCTCACGCACGGTGGCAAGACCTACCGCCCGTTCTGGACCGTCGGCACCTGGCCGGCCTACAACGACATCTACCAGTTCGAGGTCGAGCACGGCCGCATGTTCAACGACATCGACGACGACGAGGCGCGCAACGTGTGCGTTATCGGCACGGGCGTTCGCGATGCGCTCTTCGGCGCGCCGACCGAGAATGGCCATGAAGTCGATCCGGTGGGCGGAAAGATCAACATCAACGGCCAGCTCTTCACCGTGATCGGCATGTTCAAGCACTACGAGAGTGAACAAGACCGCAAGAAGCGCGAGTTCGCCAAAATTCAGCCGCCGCCCGAGACGAAGAAGAAAGGCCCCGAACGCCGCAGCACGTTCCGCAGTCGCGGCGGCAACTTCATCTTCGATCTCAAAAATTCCACCGTGCTCATGCCGGTCAACACCGCGTGGATGAAGTTCCGCGCCGCGTCCGCGCAAAACCTGATACCCGACCCGCGCCTGGACATGCTTTCGCTCAAGACCGCCGGCCCCGAGGCCCTTGACGCGGCAGTGCAGCAGGTGCGCAACGTCCTCTCGATCACCCACCGCGGCATCGACGATTTCGGCATGGACACTGCCGAGCGCTGGTCGGAGGGCATCGAGAGCGCGATCCGCAACGCGCGCCTCAGCGGCGGCATCATTGCCGGCATCAGCCTGCTGGTCGGCGGCATCGGCATCATGAACATCATGCTTGCGAGCATCACCGAGCGCGTGCGCGAGATCGGCATCCGCAAGGCCGTGGGCGCGGGCTTTCGCGACATCTTCACGCAGGTGCTCATCGAGAGCGTCGCGATCGCCATCATCGGCGGCGTCGCCGGCCTCGCGACCTCGGCCGCGCTGGTGAAACTGTTGACCTCAATGTCGCCGATGGACAACGCGCCGCAGATCACGCTCACGGCGATGCTGGTGGCGTTTTCCTTCAGCGTCGGTGTGGGGATCGCGGCGGGACTTTTCCCGGCGTTCAAGGCGGCGAGGATGAATCCGATTCAGGCGCTGAGGTACGAATGAAGCTTCCCTTGAGCTTTGAACTTCAGGCTTTGAACTTTCCACCATGCTCCTCAACGCCATCCTCATCGGCCTGAAGGAAATCTGGGCGCACAAGTTCCGCTCGCTGCTGACCATGCTCGGCATCGTGCTCGGCGTGTGCAGCCTGGTGGCGATGTCGGCCATCATCGCCGGCATGGAGAACGGCATGAAGGAAACGCTCATCGCCTACGGCGGCCTCGATAAGGTGCTGCTCCGCGAGCAGCCCGTCCCGACCTGGCAGGAACATCTGGCCGACCAGGCGCCCGGCCGCACGATGAAGGACGTTCTGGCGTTGATGAAGAGCGCGCCGCTCGTGCGGATGGTTTCGCCGGAGATGGATTTGCCGCGGGCGGTCGTTTCGCGTGTCGGCAAGAGCGCGGTGCCGAGCGAGCTCATCGGCGCGTGGCCGGTGGTGCTCGACATGAACCTCCACACCGTCGCGCATGGCCGCTTTTTCAACGAGCTGGACGACCGCGAGGCGCGCAACGTGTGCGTCCTCGGCACGGGCATTCGTGATTTGCTGTTCGGATCGCCGGATGAAGTTGGTCGCGAGATCGTCCCGCTCGGCGAGAAAGTTGCGATCAATGGGCAGAGTTTCACCGTCATCGGCCTGCTTCAGTTCTACGAGAGCGACGGTGATCGGAAGCGGCGCGAGTTGAAACTCAAAAGGCCGGAGGATTTGGTGGACAACAAAAAGGGCCGCACGAGCTACACACCGCGCAACCGCGGCAATTATGCTTTCTGGCGGAAGAACAACGTGGTTTACATCCCGCTCAACACCATGTGGGTGCGCTTCCGCTCCGCCTCGGGCGCGGGCGACCTGCCCGAACCCAAGCTGAGCGACATCGACATGAAGGTCGCGAGCTTGGAGCAGATGGACGCGGCGTTGCAACAGGCCAAGAACGTCCTGCTCCTCACCCACAACGGCATCGAGGACTTCACCTTCAGTACTCAGGAGAACAGCATCGAACAGATCAAGACCACCATCGGCAACGCGCGCCGCAGTGGCGGCATCATCGCGGGCATCGCGTTGCTGGTCGGTGGCATCGGCATCACCAACATCATGCTCGCCAGCATCACCGAGCGCGTGCGCGAAATCGGCATCCGCAAGGCCATCGGCGCGACGACCTTCTCGATCTTCATGCAGATCATCGTCGAGAGCGTGGTCATTGCGGTCATCGGCGGGCTGGTCGGAATCGCGGCGTCGTTCACGCTCGTCTCCGGCATCGCGCGCATCAGCCCGACGGAAAATCTCCCGGTCGTCACGGCGTCCGCACTGTTGCTGGCGTTCGGTTTCAGCGCGGGAGTCGGCGCGCTCGCGGGACTGCTTCCCGCCGTCAAGGCCTCGAAGCTCGATCCGATCCAGGCGCTGCGCTACGAGTGAGCCGCAGCGCGAACAATCCGGCGAAAGTCAGTGCGCCGTTCAGGATGAGGAGTTCAAAGCCGAACTGGTAGCCGTTGAGCCATTGCTTCGAGTTCACGTCGAGCGCCCAGCAGATCAACGGTGACGCGACACAAACGAACGGCGCCAATCGCTCCCGAATTTCCCAGCGTGTGAAGAGCCCGAAGGCGAACAGTCCAAAGAGTGGCCCGTAGGTGTAACCCGCCATGCGCAGCACAAGGTCAATGACCGCGCTGTTGTTGAGCGCGCGGAACGCGAGGATGACCAGCAACAGCACGGCGGCGAACACGAGATGCACGACGTGGCGCAGATGCGTCTTGCGCTCCTCAGTCATGCCCGCGCGCTCGCCGACTTCGGCCACGTCGATGAGGAACGAAGTCGTGAGCGTCGTAAGCACCGAGTCGGCGCTGTTGAACGTGGCGGCCGTCAGTCCGATGACGAATACCACGGCGGCGAACGCGCCGAGGTGTTGCAGTGCGAGTGTGGGAAAGAGCAGGTCGGTCTTCTCCGGCGGCGCAATGCCCTTCACCGCGGCGTAGTGGTAAAGCAACGCGCCCAGCGCGAGGAAGAAGACGTTCACCACGACGACAATGACGCTGAACAGGCAGAGGTTTTTTTGCGCATCGCGCAGTGATCGGCAGCTCAGATTCTTCTGCATCGAGTTCTGGTCAAGGCCGGTCATCACAAACGCAATGGCCGCGCCGCTGATGAGTTGCCGCCAGAAATTCTTCGGCGAGTTCCAATCCCAGAAAAGCACCTGCGAGTGCTGGCTCTGTTTCACCGCCGTGATGATTTCACCGAAGCCGAGACCGAGTTCGCGCGCGATGGCGACCAGCGAGAGCACGACGCCAAGCACGAGGAAGCCGGATTGGAACAGGTCCGTCCACACGAGCGTCTTGATCCCGCCCTTGTAGGTGTAAACGAGGATGAGGACGATGATGCCCGCGACGCTCAACCAAAACGGAACGCCCCACGCGTCGAACACGAACGCCTGGATGACGCTGGCCGCGAGGTAGAGCCGCGCCGCCGCGCCAAGCACGCGCGAGAGCAGGAAGAAGATGGAGCCGGTCTTTTGCGCGTGCGGCCCAAAGCGTCCGCGCAGGTAGCTGTAGATCGACGTGAGTTGGAGCCGGTAGTAGAGCGGCAGCAGCACGCCGGCGATGATCCAGTAGCCGACCGCGTAGCCGAACACCACGGGCAGATAGGAGAACTGGTTTTTCCCCACCGCGCCCGGCACCGAGATGAACGTCACGCCCGAGAGCGAGTCGCCGATCAGTCCGATCGCCACCGCGAGCCACGGCGCGGATTTGTTGGCGAGGAAGTAACTGGCGTTGGTCGCACCGCGACTGGTGAACCACGCGATGGTGAGCAGGAAAACGAAGTAACCCGCGATACAGGAGAGAATCAGCGCGGGCGACATGCGCCGAGGGAACGTAAAACGCGCCCTCGCCGCAAGCCGTTTTCCGTAACAGCGCGACAGGATCGTGCATGGCCAGGCGAAACTTTCTGCATTCTCCCGGGGCGTGAGTTCGTCTAAACTTCCAACGCTCGCACTGGAAAACATGAACGCCACGCGACTTGTTGGTTGCACCCTGCTCATTGCGGCGCTGTCGGCCGCTGCCAAATTGCCACCGGAGAAATTGAGGCAGCTTCCACCGCCCGCCGCGCGCAAGGTTGATTTCGCAAAGGACATCCAGCCGA
>DATDFH010000720.1:0-27612 GCA_036522715.1 Verrucomicrobiia bacterium | reverse complement strand
CGAGCCGGCGTCCTGCACTTCGAAGAGTCCGTCGCGAAACGCGCGCGAGTTGGAGAACTTCTTCCGCTCCACCAGCCGGAGTGCGTCGGGCAGGTCGGGCATTTCCTCGGCGGCGATGTTTTCTTTCGCGAGCGCATCCTTCAGTTCGCGTGCTGAGATGCGCAGCGTGTTGGCACGGAGAAAGACATCGGCCGGCCGGTTCATCGCGGCGAGCATCGGCTCCCAGTCTGCGCCGAGTTCGTTTTCACCACGGCGATGCAGCCAGTCGGGAATGGATTCGCGCACGGCGAACGGGACTGCGGTGTCGCGGCGTCGCTGAATCTCCTCAGTGTTCAGGTCGGCGCATTCATCGAAGGCCGGCAGTTCGCTGCTTCGCTCGAACCAATACATTGCCCACACCTGCCACAGACGCGCGATGGTTGCGGCGCTCTGCTTCACACATTCGGCATCCGGCAACCCAGCGAGGTGCCAGTACCACCGCCACCAGCGCACGACTTCATACACGCTCTCAGCGAAAAGCCGCCGGTCGCGCGCCCCCCATTTGGGATGCGACTTGATGAAGCGGTCGATCACGCGCTCGGCGCGCTGCTCCTGCGCGAAAATGTCGAGCAGCGCGGCGACGATGTCGGCGATGAGATGGTGGTGCAGCTTCACGCGGTGAGTTTTGCGCAGGGATGATCGCCGTGGACGGGACAGGCATCAAGAACATCGCCGGGAGAATTGGCATTTTGGAGTCGCTGTCGCGGGCGGAACCAGTTTGAATCGCGCCGATGCCTGTTCGTCCTCCTTTAAGCATGTCATCCCTCCGCCTCGGCCGTCGCGCACTGCTCGTTCTTGCAGCCGGCCTTCATTTCACCGTTGCCGCGCTGTTCGCTGCGCCGCCGACGCCGATCGAGGGCGGCTTCACGCTCGTCGTGCTGCCCGACACGCAGTTCTACGCGCTGAACTTCCCCGACACCTACCTCGCCCAGACCAGGTGGATTGCAGAAAACGTCAGGCGCTACAACATCCCCTACGTGCTGCACGTTGGCGACATCACGGACAAGAACACCACGCCCGAGTGGGAGGTCGCCGCGAAGGCTCACGCGCAGATGGCCGGCGTCGTCCCGTGCGCGTTGCTGCCGGGCAATCACGACCTCGGCAAAGGCCGCGCCTCCGGGTTGACGGAACATTTCCCCACTGCGGATTTCAAAAAGCTCCCGACCTTTGGCGCGTTCTACGACAAGGAACCGGCGCGCTCGGATAACAGCTTTCACCTCTTCGAAGCCGGCGGACGCAAGTGGCTCGTGCTCGCGCTCGAATTCGGCCCGCGCGATGACGTGTTGCGCTGGGGCAACGACGTGGTCAAGCGCCATCCCGATCGCTCGGTCATCATGATTACGCACGCCTACCTGCGCCCCGACAACACGCGCTACGACAAACGCGTGAAGGTCATGGTCAAGGGCAAGCCCGGCGACAAGGGTCTTGGCAAGTCCGTCCTCGCGCAGGACCCGGCGGGCTTCAACGACGGCGAGGACATGTGGCAGAAACTCATTTCGCAGCACGCAAACTTCGCGTTCGTCATCAGCGGCCACGTGTGCCTCACCGGCCGGCGCACCGACACCAGCAGGCACGGCAATCCCGTCCACCAGATGGTCGTGGATTACCAGAACCAGCCCAATGGCGGGGATGGCTTTCTGCGGCTGCTGCAATTCTCGCGCGACATGAAGACCGTGCGTGTGAGCGATTATTCGCCGACGCTCGACCAGATCAGCGACCGGCCGAACACGAGCTTCGAACTCGCCGTGCCGGCGGCGCCGATGGCAAAGCGGTAGCAACGAAGTTGCAGGCTTCAGGTTGCAACTTGAAACCGGCACCGCGCGGCATCTACTCTCCGCCCACTATGAAACGATTTTTCGCAGCGCTGCCGCTGGTCGTCACGCTCACCGGCTGCTCCGGCAGCGGAGGCGGTTGGGTTTCGCTCTTCGACGGCAAATCGCTCGCCGGCTGGAAGGCCAACGAAAATCCCGAGACGTTCAGTTTCCAGAACGGCGAGATCGTCGTGCGCGGCGTCCGCTCGCACCTTTTCTATGACGGGCCGGTGCAGAACCACGTGTTCAAGAACTTCGAGTTCAAGGCCGACGTGCTCACGAAGCCCGGCGCGAATTCAGGAGTTTATTTCCACACTGAGTTTCAGGGCCCCGGCTGGCCGTTCAAGGGTTACGAAGTGCAGGTGAACAACAGCCACATCGACCCGAAGCGCACCGCCGGCCTCTACGGCATCCAGGACAATTACGAGGCCGTCGCGAAGGACGACGAGTGGTTCAATCTCTACATCAAGGTCGAGGGCAAGCACGTCGTCACCAAGGTCAACGGGAAGACCATTGTGGACTTCACGGAGGAGGCGAATCCGGTGCGCACGGGAATGTACGTGGGCCGCTTGATCGGCAGCGGCACGTTCGCGTTGCAGGGCCACGATCCCGGCAGCGAAGTGCACTTCAAGAACCTCATGGTCAAGCCGCTGCCGTGAGTGCGGCGCGCGGCGTCCGAAATCCTTGATCCAGATGAATCGGTTTCACTAACTGTGAGGCGTCGTTCGTGAATGCAACTTACTGAGTTCATCCTTCGAGAGCAGTTGAGGGGCGTGCTGCCGGAGGAGATTCTCGCCATCGAAATTTTTCCCGCGCGAAACGATATTGATCGCTTCGGGGAGACATTCTACGCGAGAGACCACAGGATCATGGTTTACACCGCTCGCATGAAAGGTTTTGCACGGCAGGGACGGACGGAGTTGGTAGAGTTCTGCCAGAGGACAATCGATGCTCTGAGAGAAGTGCGAGACGATGAGTCGCTTTTCAATTGGGCAGCGAAGCTTCGCAACCGGGAGTGGAGGGTTTATGGGATCTCCACCGCGCATCGACTGATCGGGGTGCATCCAGACGACTTCTTGGGACCATCGAACGCAGACGGGCACGCCATTTGACCGGTTACCAGATTCGACTGACTCAGGACTATTTCTTGCGGCGGAGGAGAAGAACCACCGCGAGGAGCAGCCCGATCCCAACACCGCCCGCGAGGGCAAACATTTTCCCCGAGGGAAGCGAGCGATTCCAGCCAGCGTTGTCGCCCGTCGTCGTGCCATCGCCGCTGCCGGAGATAACGACCGTTTCGGGCGCGGACTTTTTCAACTCGGCCATCGTCGGCAAATCGGGGAAGGCGGCGGTGTCGGTTTTGATGAGACGTTTCCAGTCGGCGGCGAAGAGCAGATCGATACCGGGATTTTGTTCCTTCACCTGGCAGGAGCATTTGCCGATGAGGAACATCGCCGCTTGGTCGATCGTCTCGCGCTTGATGCCCCCTCCGACCAGCGCGTAGAGCGCGCGGCCCTGGCCGAAGATCGGAAAGACGATGGGGTCCTTGACATCTCGCAAATCGGCCTCGATGCCGAGGAGCATTTGGACGAACGCCGCCTCCTGCGGATCATCGCGCGCGATGCGGAGCGTTGAAAATTCCAACCGCAAATCTTCCTGGCCCACGGAGACCAATCCGTTGGTGAGGTCGTGAGCGTCGAGCTTCGGCAGTTGAAGCGTGGACATCAGATAGGCCAGTCGCGACGCGAGCAGGTCCGTTGTGGCGGCGTCCTTGGTGCGGTCGCCACTTTCGAGCAACACCCACACGGCGCTCTCGCCTCGCCCGAGTCGGCGGGTGAGCTCCTGTCGGGCCGGTGAGTCGAGAAGCTGCGTGAGATTCGTTCTATCAAGCGGGCCGGACCAAATCGTGGTAGCCGCACGCACGGTGCGTGGACTTCTCAGCACCAGCCACGGCAATGTTTCCGTGTCGGATTGCGGCAAGAGTCCGCGCAGTTCCGCTGGAGGATTGGCAGCGAGGTCAACCGTCTTGGGTGATAGATTCGCACGGAGCCGGCCGGCGAGTCCGTTGGGGCCGAGGTCGTTCACCAGCGCACGATGCGCGTCGCTAAGTGGCCCGCGATGGAACACGACGGCTTGGAACGAATCCGCCGCCCAATGTTCCAGCGCGTAACGGAACACCGGCACCGAACACGCCAGCACCGGAATTGCCGACAGCGCCGCCGCCAGCCCCGCGAGGCGAAGTGCGTTCAATTTTTTCTGCCGCTTCAGCGTCATTGATTCGGTCGTGAGCATTGGGCACAGCCGGTATTTGATTGCTGGCCCGGCGGTTTTCTGGGACAAGCCTCTTGTATCCCGTTGAACCGGCCTGATCAAGTTTTGCGCCCCGTCGCGTTATGAAACAACTTCGCTTCCGAATCCTCCTCTCGACCACACTGCCTTGCTTCGCCGCTCTTGCGGCTCGCGCCGACTGGCCCACGTACCTGCACGATGCCAGCCGCGTCGGCTACACGCCGGAGACGCTCGCCGTGCCGCTCGTGAAGCGCTGGACCTACGAATCGCCCAGCACGCCGCAGATGGCGTGGGCCGGCGAAGACGGAAAACTTTTCGAGGGCAAGGAACTCCGCAACCGCATCCGCTTCGACGACGTGTTTCACGCGGCGATCGCCGGCGATCGCGTCTTCTTCGGCTCGTCGGTGGATGGTCGCGTGTATTGCCGCAACCTGACGACGGGCCGCGAGGAGTGGACATTCTTCACCGACGCTCCGATCCGCCTCGCGCCAATGATCACCGATGGAAAATTGTTCATCGGCTCGGACGACGGTTACGCCTATTGCCTCGATGCGGCCACGGGCAAGCTCGTCTGGAAACTCCGCGCCGGCTCGAACGACGAACGCATCCTCGCGCGCGGCCGGATGATTTCGCGCTGGCCGGTGCGCACGGGCATTCTCGTTGACAGCGGCATCGCGTATTTCGGCGCGGGAGTTTTTCCGCACGAAAACATTTTCCTCTACGCCGTCGAGGCCGCGACCGGGAAAATTGTCTGGAAGAACGACGCCATCAGCCAGGCGGACGCCGGTCGCGACGACCTTTCGCCGCAGGGTTACCTGCTCGCGACGAAGGACACTTTGTTCGTGCCGTCGGGGCGTTCGCTCGCCGCGTCGTTCAATCGCGCCACGGGCGAATACCTCAACAAGCCCACACCCGGCTGGCGCGGCGATGCGGGCGGGCAGATCGGCGGCACGCAGGCGTTCCTTGCCGACGACCAGATTTACGCCGTCGGCGAGCATCACATCCTCGCGCTCGACCAGGACAAGGGCAAAACCGGCTTCGGCTGGTTCCAGGGCCGGCAGATGACGCTCGCGGGCGACATGGGCTACCTCGCCAACGGCAAGGAGATCGTCGCGGTGGATCGCATCCGTCACGCCGAGGGCACGCGCGCGCGGCACAAGTTCGACGCCGCGATGAACAAGCTCAGCACCGATCTCAAGAAGCACGCGGCGCTGACGGAATTGAAAAAGGTCCAGGCCGCAGAAGCGGAGTTGGAGGACGCGCAGAAAGAACTCAAGGCGTTGCAGGCGGCGGGCAAGACGGGCACGCCCGAATACAAGTCAGCCCAGTCCGCCGTCGCCCTCGCGCAGAAGGCATTCGCGAGCGCGGGCAGGCGTTACGAATCCAAGCGTGGCGATTACCAGACGAAGAAGGACCAGCTCGCGACGATGGAGAAAACCGCCACGGGCCACGCCGACGTCGGCGTGAAGTGGCGCACGCCCTCGCCGCACGAATCGGCGCTGATCCTCGCGGGCAAGACGCTCGTCGCGGGCGGACAGGGCGAAGTCGTCTGCCTCGACGCCGAATCGGGCAAGCCACTCTGGAAGGCGACGGTCGAGGGTGACGCGCGCGGCCTCGCGGTGGCTAACGGTCATCTCGTCGTGAGCACCACAGCGGGGAAAGTTTATGCGTTCGCCGATGCAAGTCGCACTTCGCTGCCGGCGGTCACGAGCGTGGTGCCCGTGCCGGTTGATCCGTATCCGAAGGAAAAGCTTTCCGATCTCTACGCGAGCGCGGCGGAGTCCATTCTCAAGCAGACCAGCATCAAGCGCGGCTTCTGCCTCGTGATCGGCAGCGAGCAGGGCCGCCTCGCCTACGAGCTCGCCAGGCGCAGCGAGGTGATCATCTACGGCGTCGAGCCGGACGCGCAAAAGGTGAACTCCTCGCGCGAGGCGCTGTTGAAGACCGGCCTCTACGGCGCGCGCGTCACGGTGGATCATCTCGATCTCTCGGTGATTCCTTACGCGAGTTACTTCGCGAATCTCATCGTGTCGGACAGCGTGTTGCTCACCGGCGAAGTGCCCGGCCTCCCGGCAGAAGTCGCGCGCAATCTCAAGCCCATCGGCGGCACAATTTGTTTCGGCGTTTCTGACAGCGCGCCCGAGTCCGTGAAGACGAAGGCGAAGTCTTCCATTCCAAACTGGCTCGCCGCGACGAAGCTCGGCGAAGAAAAGGCCACGGTTGAAACCGCCGGCAACTGGTCGCGTCTCGTCCGCGCCAAGCTCCCCGGCGCGGGCGCGTGGTCGCATCAATATGGCAACGCCGCGAACACTTCGAGCAACGAGGACGAGCGCATCAAGGGCGGCTTGAGCGTGCTGTGGTATGGCGATCCCGGCCCCGGCAAGATGGTGAACCGCCACGCCGGCGCCGTCGGCCCGATCTCCGTGAACGGCCGGCTCTTCATCCAGGGCGATTCGAGCGTGATGGCTTACGACGCCTACAATGGGCAGTTCCTCTGGGAGTTGGAAAATCCCGGTGCGATCCGCGACGGCCTCAAGGCCGCAAAGGAGCCGGGCAACATGGCTGCGAGCGACGACAGCCTGTTTGTGATCGTCGAGGAGAAATGTCTCCACATCGACGCGGCCACCGGCCGGGTCCGCCGCACTTACACCGTGCCCGAAGCCGCGAACCGCCAATGGGGCTTCATCGCGTACGAAGACGGCGTGCTCTTCGGCACCGCAACCGAGCGCAAAGAAGTTCTTGCTGAACAACAGCGCCGCGGCAAAGCGCCCAAGCGCGCCACCGACAAGGTTTTCGCCTACGACGTGAACAGCGGCCAGTTGCTCTGGACCTATCAGGGCACGAGCATCTCGCACGTCTCGATGGCCGTCGGCGACGGGCGCGTGTTTTTCATCGACAGTTCGCTCACGGGCGAGCAGCGCGAGGAGTTGCTGCGGCAGGACAAGGGCGAGTTGAAAAAGTTGACCGGCGAAGCGCAGCAGTTCGCCGAGGAACGCATGAAGAAGCTCGACCTGCGCCTCGCCGTCGCACTCAACGCCCGCACCGGCGCGCGGGTCTGGGCCAAGCCCGTGGACGTGACGGATTGCAGCGAGATCGGCATCGGCGGCGGCAGCCTCACGATGATTTATCACAACAACCACATCGTCCTCGGCGGCGCGAATGCGAACGGGCATTACTGGCAGCAGTTCCTCGACGGCGAGTTCAAACGCCGCCGGATCGTCACGCTCGACGCACTCTCCGGTGAAAAACTTTGGGCCAAGGACGCGAACTACCGCCATCGCCCGATCATCATCGATAACGAAATCATCGCCGAGCCGTGGAGTTACGACCTCTACACCGGCGCCCAGAAGATGCGCACGCATCCGCTGACGGGCGAGCAGACGCCGTGGATGTTCGCGCGACCGGGGCATCATTGCGGCGCGATCTCGGCGACACCGAACATGATGTTCTTCCGCTCGAAGTTCACCGCCTACTACAACCGCGACCAGGACGAGGGCACGCAACACTTCGCCGGCCACCGGCTCGGCTGCTGGATCAACACGATCCCCGCCAACGGCCTGGTGATGATCCCCGAGGCGAGCGCGGGCTGCGTGTGCCTCTTCTCCATCGCGGCAACGGTCGTCTTCGAGCCGCGCGATCACCGCATGGAATGGGGCGTCTATAGCGCGAGCGGCGCGACGCTGCCCGTGCAGCACATGGCGCTGAACCTCGGCGCGCCCGGCGACCGCCGCGACGCGCACGGCAAACTCTGGCTCGGCTACCCGCGCCCGTCCTCTCGTGCGGGAATTGATCTGCCGCTCAACCTCAGTCCAAAGTTTGCCGTCGGTGGAAACTTTTTCAGCTTCAACGAGAATTCGGTTCAAATCGGCAACACCGACGCTCCCTGGATTTTCACGTCCGGCGCGCGCGGACTGACGCGCAGCGAGATTTCGCTGATCGGCAAAGGCCAGACTCCGGCGAGCTATACCGTGCGGCTCTATTTCTCCGCGCTCGAGAACGACCAACCGGGCCAGCGCGTGTTTGACCTCAAGCTCCAAGGCAAGACCGTCGCGAAGAACTTTGATCTCGTCGCCAAGGCCGGCGGCGTGAAGCGCGCGTTCATGATGGAGTTCCACGACATCGCCGTCACCGACAATCTCGTACTTGAGTTCGCCGCGGCGCCCAGTAACGCCGACGCCGCACACCAACCGCTGCTCAACGGCATCGAGGTCGTGCGGACCAACGCGAAGGAAATTACCGAGCGCGTCGCCTCGCGCTGAACCCGCGTCGGCCGTGGCGGGGTGAGCGGGGGAAACGATATGAAGAGTCAGCCAGCCAGCCGGTTGTTTTGCCCATGTCTCGCCGCAGCAGTGGCGGCCTTCGCAGTCCTCTTCGCACGTGCCGCCGAGAACCCGGGCAGTCTCGTGCCGCTCGTCCACACCGGCACGAGCAACACGTTCAACTTCGACACCACGACGATGTCCGGGAGCATCACGGCCGATGGCGCCTATCACGGCGTCACGCATCTGGTGGACAAGCGCTCCGGTCGCGAACTGACGGACAAGCGTTACTCGGCGCTCAATTTGTTCCGGCTGTTCTCGGTGAACCTCGGCATGGGCACGCCGCGCTCGATGGAGCGCAAGCTCATGGCCACCAAGACCGCCGTCGAGATCACGTGGCCCGCCACCGAGGCGCATCAGGGCGAGATCACCGCGCGCTACGAGGTGCGCGATCCAGACACGATTGACCTTAACGTCACGCTTCGTGTGCGCGGAACGTACGCCGGTTACGAGCTGCTGATGCCCAGTTATTTCGACAAGGTGATGTTGCCGCACGTGTATCTGAAACGCCGCCCGATCAGCACCAAGCCGACGGACGTGGATCTGGTGGTGCCGATGTTCAGCGAAGTCTTCCGCGGTTGCGGACTGGTCTTTCCGCGCGACGCGCACGCGGCGAAGCGTCCGTTCGACGGCCGCTGGGAACGCAGCGAATACAAGATGCCCACCGCGCCGTTTCTCCCGATGCGGCACTACGCGCATCCGCTGGCGTTCATGACCGATCCGGAGAAGAAGCTCGCGATCGTGCTGATGATGCGCCGGGAAGGTTGCTCTGCGATCAGCGCGCGCTACTTCTCCGAACGCGACGAGGAACGAGCCGCTTCCTACAGTGCATTTGATTTCCTCGTCTTCGGCGACGACCTGCTACCGGGCGATGAGCGCACAGCGAAGATTCGCCTCGTGCTGACGCCGCTCGATCGCGAGATGTCGCAGCCGCTGAAGTTGCACGAAAAGTTCCTCGCCGAGACGGAACCCGCCAAGCCTCAACTCCGGTGAAGCCCATGCACGAAACCTCTGCAAATCAATCCACGCGGCGGGAGTTCATCAAGTCTTCCGGGGCCACCGCGCTCGCGTCCACGGTGAGTTTTCCGAGTGTGGTTTCCGCCGCGCCGAACTCGGAGACGTTGCGCATCGGTCTCATCGGCTGCGGCGGACGCGGCACCGGCGCGGCGGTGCAGGCGCTGACGGCTGACAGCAACGCCGTCGTCACCGCGTTGGGCGACGTGTTCGATGCGCAGTTGCAGAAGAGTCTCGCGATTCTGCAGAAGCAACATCCGGAACGGGTGAAGGTTGGCCCGGAGAAATGTTTCATCGGCTTCGACGCGTATCAGAAGGTGATCGAGAATTCAGACGTGGTGTTCTGCGCCACGCCGCCGGGGTTTCGCCCGTATCATCTGAAGGCAGCCATCGAAGCCGGCCGCCACGCGTTTGTGGAGATCACACTCGGCGTGGACGCGCCCGGTGTGCGTACGGCGCTTGCAGCTGCGGAACTCGCGCAGAAGAAAAACCTCGGCATCCTCTCGGGCTTCTGCTGGCGCTACAACCATCACGCCCGCGCCGCGCTCGAACAAATTCGCCGCGGCGTCATCGGCGAGGTGCGGTCCGTCTATGCCACTTATTACCGAGGCGATCTCACCACGAAGTATCACGGCGACCGCGAGCCGGGCATGACCGACCTGCAATGGATGATCCGCAACTGGCACAATTACACATGGCTTTCCGGCGACGTGATCGTCCTGCTTTCGGGTGGCCACAGCGTGGACAAAATGTCGTGGTGGTTGGGCGATGTCATGCCGGTCAAAGCCGTTGCCACCGGTAGCCGCGTTTATCCCGCGGAGGGCAATACGTTCGACAACGCGTTCGTGGTCTATGAGTACGCCAGCGGGATTCGCGGATTCCTCGGCTGCCGCGGGCAGCCGCATTGCCACGATGACAACTCGGATTACATCACCGGCGCGAAGGGCGTCTGCACCGTGAACGCGCGCGGTGCCGTGATTCATGGCGAAACGAACTGGCGCTACACCGGCCCCATGACCGCGATGCACCAGAACGAGCAGGACGAATTCTTCGCCTCGCTGCGCGCCGGCAAGCCGATCAACGACGGCACGCGCATGGCGTACACGACGTTGATGGCGATCATGGGCCGCATGGCCGCCTACACCGGGCAGGAGATCACTTGGGAAATGGCGCTCAACTCGCAGGAGAGACTCACGCCCGAACTCCTGGATTGGAACACGACGATTGAAATGCCGCCGTTGGCCATGCCGGGCAAGACGAAATTTGTGTGAGGAAGTCAGCGGCTACGGAAGCGCACCCAGCGTCGCCATTTCAACCTTCAGTCGTTCCAGCGGCAAACCGACGACGTTGCTGTAGGAGCCGTTGACCGATTCGATGATCATCGTGCCATGCTCCTGGATCGCGTACGCGCCGGCTTTGTCCAGCGGGTTGATCCGCGAGAGGTAGTGACGAATTTCCGCCGGACTCAGCGCGCGGAATTTCACGCGCGTGCTGTCGGCGAAAGTCCGTTGCCGGTGGGCGCGCAAGTGGACCAGACAGACGCCGGTGATCACTTCGTGCTCACGCCCGGCCAGCGCGCCGAGCATCGCGGCCGCCTCGTCGCGCGTGGCGGGTTTGCCAAACACGCGCGTGCCCAGCGCCACCACCGTGTCGGCGCCGAGCACCAGATGATCCGGCTCGTGTTTCGCGACGGCGCGCGCCTTGCGGTACGCGTTGATCATCGCGGTCTCAACCGGCGTCAGATACTCGGGCGCGATTTCGTCGGTGTGTCGCGGCAACACCTCGAACTCGAAGCCCGCCTCGCGGAGCAACTCGGAGCGGCGCGGAGAAGCGGATGCGAGAATGAGCGAAAGAGGATTCACGTTGGGAGTTTCGGCTTCAGCCTGCTCCGCTTGGGTGCAAGCTAGAGCTTGGACTCCAAGCTGAGCGCATCGGTGAACATTTTCAGTTTGGCGGCGAACTCCGCGTCGCCGAGCACCGGCACGATGGCCGACGTGTCGATGTCCTGTTCAGTTTCGATCCAAGATTTGCAACCGCCATAGCTCTCGCGCATCGGCAGCTCGACGCATCGCGCCAGTCGGTACACTCGGACGGCCAGTGCGAAGATATTCTGCGTGCGGCCCCAGTCGAATCGCTCGGCGATGACTTCATCACGCCAGATGTGCTGGCCGCGAAGGCGTTCGGCGGCGGCCAGCGAGTCGAGGTTCCGCCAGTCCACGACCCGCGCAACGAAATCCAGCCGGACAATTTCCTTGGACGGCAAGGTCGGCGCGATTTCGTCGTAACGACGTTGCGCGCCGGGCAGCACGTTTTCACGTTGCTGATGGTAGAGCGTCGGGAAGAACAGAAACTCCGGCTGCTCGATTTGAAATCCGCCGCCGCCCTCTGCGATGCCGCCCTTGCGGAGGATGAGGATCTGGTCCCCGCGGCCGAGCGCGTCCACCACGATGGCCCATTCTTTGAACGCCGTGCGCATGGAACCAGTGTACGGCTTTGCAACACGCGCGTCGAGCCGGAGCATTGCGCGCTTGCCTCGGCGCGGGCCTTTCCCTAACGTCGCGCGCAACACGCCTATGAATTCAGGAATCCGCTTCAAACTCTTTCTCATGATGGTGCTGGAGTTTTTCATCTGGGGCGCGTGGCTGCCGCTGATCTTCGGCTACCTGCCCAGCCTCGGCTTCACGCCGGCGGAGCAATCGTGGATCCTCAATGCATTCCCGATTGCCGCGGTAGTTGGAATGTTTTTCAGCAACCAGTTCGCTGATCGAAACTTTGCGGCGGAGAAATTCCTCGCGTTCAGTCACCTCGTTGGCGGATTGGCAATGCTGGGGCTGGCGTTCACACGCGCCTTCTGGCCGTTCTTCGGACTGATGCTCGTCCACTGCCTGCTCTACGTGCCGACGATTTCGATCACCAACTCCATCGCCTTCGCCAACATGAAGGACGCGCAGAAGGAGTTCGGGATCGTGCGCATGGGCGGGACGATCGGGTGGATTCTCGCCGCGTGGCCATTCGTGTTCATCCTGGTGGATTACGACAAGGTGAACGCCGCCAACCCCCAGGGCCTTTCAGCGTGGCTCGGCGCGGTGTTAGCGAATCCACTTACTGGCGATGCTGCGAAGGCCGGCGCGCGCTCGACCTACATCGTGGCGGGCATCGCGTCGCTGGTGCTCGCGGCGTTCAGTCTCGTGCTGCCGCACACTCCTCCCAAGAGAGCCGCGCACTCCGAAGACAAGTTGGCGTGGGTCGAGGCGGGGCGGTTGCTCAAGCATCCGTTCGTGCTGGTGCTCTGGCTCGTCACATTCGTGGATGCATTCGTCCACAACTGTTACTTCAACTGGACCGGCACCTTCATGGGCACGGCCGCGACCTCCGGCGGCGTGGGGATTCCCGGCAACTGGATCATGCCCGCGATGAGCGTCGGCCAGATCGCGGAAATCCTGACGATGTTCATCCTCGGCGCGACGCTCAAGGCGCTCGGCTGGCGGACGACGATGATCCTCGGCATCCTCGGTCACGCGGCGCGCTTCGCGGTCTATGCGTTCTTCCCGCAGCACAAGGAACTCATCATCGTCGTGCAGATCCTTCACGGCATCTGCTACGCGTTCTTCTTCGCGACGGTTTACATTTTCGTGGACGAGTATTTTCCGAAAGACGCCCGGGCGAGCGCTCAAGGCTTGTTCAACGTGATGATTCTCGGCGTAGGCGCGCTGGTGGCAAACTCGGTGTGCCCATATCTCATCCAGAAAGTCTTCACACAAAACGGCACGACGGATTTCCACGGGCTGTTCCTCGTGCCAATGACGGCGGCGATTGCGGCGGCGGTAGCGCTGGCGATGTTCTTCCGGCCACCGGCGAAAACCGCACCGCTAGTCGAGGGCGCGATGGCGCCGGCGCATTGACACGACACAGCATTTCCCAAAGCACGAAACCCCGTCTCATTGGAGACGGGGTTTGCGTTTCCGACCAGAACGGCGCCATCAGGGTTTTTTGAGCTGATAGAATCGCTGGCTCGAATCCGGCGTGAACTCCATGTAGTTCCACCCGTTGCTGACGACGAGATTACCCCCCATCGGAACCCAGTTGGTCGAGGGCAGTTTGTCGGCGGACTCAAGCTGATAACCCGCGAGCGTCGGCCAGCGGAGCATCAACTGTTGCGAGTTCACTGTGAGCAGGCCCAAGGCGGGCGTGGGCGCGGGCGCAACCATGACAGTGAGGTCTGCTGGGTGGTGCTGCGGCTGGCGAACCACTCGCCACGTCATCTGGCATGGAGCGACAAACCCTGTCCCCGGCGCGACAGACCCTGTTACCGATGAAAGTATCTTTCGGCGCTACTTCTGATTTGCGCGGAACTTTGCAGTCGGAACTTGAGCGTCAGCTCGTGAGCCCGCAGACCTGACGAGCTAGCGCGAAAGTGTACGGTAGGATGTGTGGTAAATCGCTCGCCGTATTTCACCTTGTCCGAGTTGTCTCACCGGAGGATTTCCGAAACGGCCGAAGCGCCTAGTCACCAATAAAAACGGGCCTCAAACTGGTGTCTGAGGCCCGTCGAATTGGTTGCGGGGCCAGGATTTGAACCTGGGACCTTCAGGTTATGAGCCTGACGAGCTACCGGGCTGCTCCACCCCGCGATCAGGGAGGGGTAATCTAGCGATGCGCCCTAACCTAGTGCAAGTCCCGTTTTTCGATTTTCTCAGTCCGGCGACCTCTGGTGGAAGGATTTTTTACCCGAGGGGCGGTGACCGGTCTGCGTATAGAAGGACTTTGCAGCAAGAGCCACGGATACCCCTAGGCAACAAAGTCAGGCTAAACTTCGGGAGTAAATCCCGACGTGGCGCACATTGTTCAACACATGCGGCTGCAAACGACCATCGCCACTGATTTATCCGGCGGGGGATGAACAGAAATCTGATCCGCACAGGCATCTGGGTTCCGGCGTAGAGCGTTTAAGAAACTAGTGCGACGAAAACTCAAGGATGTGCTTTGCTGCGCGAGACATGTGTTTGCTTGAGCACTAAAAAGCAACTTCAGCGACGACCACTCGCGAGCACTCCCGAGCATAAAAGGCGCGTCCCAATAGCCGGTCGCACCGAGTGCTTGAACATAATCGCAAACCGCGAGACATGATTTAAAATGGCCGTAACACGTTTATGTACAACGTGTTGAGATATAAGTTCAATCCTTCGCTTGCAACTCTCAGTTCTGGACATCATCCCCGCGCGAACTGTTTCCATTTTCCCCAGTTGCCTCCGTCCCAGTCGGAAAAATACCGCGCCTGAGCCACACCAAAAGCACACCCAGGTCGCTAGGTGTAACTCCGCTGATGCGACCTGCTTGCCCAAGCGTATGCGGACGAATCTTAGCAAGCTTCTGCCGTGCCTCAACGCGTAGGCTCGGCACCGCACTGTAATCAATTGACTCGGGAATCTGCTTGTCTTCCATCGCCCGAAAGCGCGTGACTTCACCCACCTGACGCTCAATGTAGCCGGCATATTTTATGGCGATCTCCACCTGTTGAGTCACATCCGGCGATAGGTCGGTGCGCCTGTTAGGAAGCTGTGAATAACCGACCTCCGGTCGGCGAAGAATTTGGGCGAGTGTGGTCGTCCCGTCGCGAACTTTTCCCAGCCGGTTGAGCTCTTCTTCTATGCGACGCTTCTTATCCAAGAACTTGGAATATCGACGTTTAGGGAGCAGGCCAATTTCATGTCCGAGCTCCACCAAGCGCATATCCGCGTTATCTTGGCGAAGCAGTAGACGGTACTCGGCGCGGCTAGTGAACATCCGATAGGGTTCTTGTGTGCCCTTCGTCACCAAGTCATCAATCAGCACTCCGATATAAGCTTGATCGCGGCCGAGTATCAGAGGCTCTTTACCGCAGACGCGTCGGGCGGCGTTGATACCCGCGATGAGTCCTTGCGCCGCAGCTTCCTCATAGCCAGACGTGCCATTGATCTGGCCCGCGAGGTATAGGTTGCGGCAGACCTTGGTTTCGAGGGAGGGAAGAAGTTGGGTCGGGTAGGCGAAGTCATACTCCACCGCGTAAGCCGGCCGGAAGATTTCGGCATTTTCGCACCCAATGATTGAGCGAACGAGTTCGACTTGGATCTCCAATGGAAGGCTGCTTGAGCAACCGTTGACATAAATCTCATCCGTCGCGATCCCTTCCGGTTCGAGAAATATCTGATGCCGCTCCTTGTCAGCGAACTTCACGAACTTGTCTTCAATGGAGGGACAATAACGCGGACCTATCCCCTCAATTGCACCGGAATACATTGGCGACAGGTGTAGATTCTTCCTGACGATGTCGGCTGTTTTTGGAGTCGTGAAAGTGATGTGGCAAGGGAGCTGTCCACCGATCTGAGCGAGGATCGAACCGGGCGGATAACCGGCTGTTGAATTGGAGTTCGGCGACCACGCTTCGGAAAGGGAATGTTCTATGTGGAACACCCCAGGAAACCGAGCTGTCGGGAAGTGGCGATCATAGTCCCGATGATCAATTCCCGCCGGCAACGTCGTCGAGTTTTCAATGCGATGTTCCACGTGGAACAATTCGTCCCGCCAGTAGGTGAAATAGCGGATCGGCTCATCACCGAGTTGAACGCTGGTTTTTGAGAAATCGATAGAGCGACGCAGAAGCCTCGGCGGGGTGCCGGTCTTGAGGCGCCCAAGCTCAAGGCCAAGTTCGACGAGGGAACCAGATAAGCTTTGCGTCGCTGCCTCACCCGCACGCCCACCAGTCGTTTGCGTCTTTCCGACGTGCATCAAGCCCCGAAGAAACGTGCCTGTTGTTATGATGACAACTTGTCCGCGAAATTGAACGCCCACAGTCGTCTCTACCCCTATAACAAGCCCATCATGATGGAGAACTTTGACCGCCTGACCCTGCTTTGTGTCGAGATTCTGTTGCCGCTCACAAACCCATTTTAGGCGAAACTGATACGCCTTCTTGTCGCATTGTGCACGAGGGGCCCAGACTGATGGTCCCTTTTTTGTATTGAGCATCCTAAACTGAAGACCAGTCATGTCCGTAGCCAGCCCCATCTCGCCGCCAAGCGCGTCAATCTCGCGCACCAAGTGGCCTTTCGCTATACCTCCAATCGCTGGATTACAGGACATCTGCCCAATCGTGTCGGCATTGGTGGTAAGCATCAATGTTTTGCAACCCATCCTTGTCGCCGCAAGTGCCGCCTCTATGCCGGCATGACCCGCCCCAATGACGATGACATCGTATTTCTTCGGATAGACAAACATTCGCTGACCTAAGTCGCCGTGAAGGTGGCATCGAATGGTGTCTTGCCACGCCTCTTCACGATACCTCGGGTTGGATTGGCTGCGAGGTGCTCGAGGATTTTGAAAACGATCTCGTAATCACCATGTGCTCCAACCCCAGACGCAATCTGTGCCGGAGTCATCGCGTGCCCTCGCTTCTCAGCAAGGTACAATTGCACGCGGTTTTGAACTTCAAGTATGGCACCTGCCGCCAGCTTCCCGGCTTCAACGCCAGGCTGATGGTAGGCGTTGATGTTCACTAGCGTCGCGTAGAATCCAACTGCACGTTCGTACAACCCCATCAATACACCCATGGAAAACGGAGAAACCTCGTCAATGGTTATGCTTATGGATTCACGATCATTTTCATACAGTGCAGAGCGCGTTCCAAGGAAGAATCCGTTGAGGTAATCCCCGGAAGTGGTATTCGGCTCGACCGCAATATCTTTATGGGTTTCGCGATCCTTCAACACCTGAATGAACGTGACAAAAAAATTGTGAATACCATCTATAAGTTGTTGCACATAAGCATGTTGGTCAGTTGATCCTTTGTTTCCATAGACAGCCATGCCTTGGTTAACGAGGTTCCCATTCAGATCAAACTCCTTTCCAAGCGACTCCATGATTAGCTGCTGTAAGTACTTGGAGAATAGTTCCAAACGATCCTTATACGGCAAAACTACCATGTCTTTCGATCCTTTACCGTTACCTGAGTAATACCACATCAAAGCTAACTGAGCTGCGGGGTTTGTGTTCACGTTCGTGCGGCGGGTAATGACGTCGCAGGCTTTTGCTCCAGCAAGCATCCTTTCAATCTTAAACCCTTGAAGTGCAGCGGGTAACAATCCGACTGCTGAGAGCTCACTCGTGCGCCCACCAACCCAGTCCCACATCGGGAAACGCCGCATCCACATATTGGATTCCGCGTATTGATCAAGCTCGCTAGTCACTCCGGTGACGGCAACCGCATGCTGCTCGAACTTTAGCCCAGCGTTTTCGTAGGCGGCTTTGGCTTCAAGCATCCCGTTGCGAGTTTCCTTTGTTCCACCTGACTTGGATATCACCACAACAAGCGTCTGGCCAAGTTTCGATCCGATCTGCCCCAACACTTTGTCCATTCCGTCGGGATCAGTATTGTCGGAGAAAAACGGCCGGAGCTTGTCCTTTCCAGGCCGGGTGAGCGCGCTCGCCACAAACTGCGGGCCGAGAGCCGATCCCCCAATGCCGATCAACAAAAGGTTTTTGAACTTCCCGCCCGACCCCTTCACGACGCCGCGGTGCACATCTTTGGCGAAGGCTATGATCGCTGCCAAAGTCTTTTCGATCTCTTCACGAATCTCGGATGTTGGAGCCAATTGAGGATTGCGCAGCCAGTAGTGGCCGACCATACGCTTCTCATCCGGGTTGGCGATGGCTCCGGCTTCCAACTCCTTCATTGCCGCGAACGCCTTTTTGATCGGCGCATCCATCTGTGTGAAGAAGTCGTCTGGAAAGTTCATCCGGCTCAAATCCAGCGCCAGACCGATCTCTGGAAACTCTGTGTAGTATTTCTGAAATCGTTCCCAAAGCTGTTCGTTCGTGTAGCGCATAAAGTCGGCGGAGAATATAGTCATCGGCGGCGGTTCCCGGGAACAGAGAAATTTCTCGCGAAGATTGCCCGTGCTTTCATCAGTCGGCTTATGAACGCTATGGCGAATTGTAATTGGGATTCCGTTGCCAGCCAGTCAGCGATGAATACACTGCCACCATGACTCCAGCCTTGATCATTCTAATCGCGTTCGTCGGAATCATCGTCCTTGTCGGCCTCTGGCTGATGGGCGCGTACAACGGTCTCGTTACGCTCCGCCAAGCCGTCAAAAACGCCTGGGCGCAAATCGACGTCCAGCTCCGACGGCGCCACGACTTAATCCCGAACATCGTCAACACCGTCAAAGGGTACGCCGCGCACGAGCGCAACACGCTCGAAGCCGTGATGACGGCACGCGCGAAGGCGACGAGTGTCACACTGCCTGCGGACCGCATCAAAGCCGAAGGCGAACTCAGTTCCGCGCTGACGCGTCTGCTGGCCGTTTCCGAGAACTATCCTGACTTGAAGGCGAACCAGAACTTCCTCGCTCTCCAGGAGGAGCTGACATCCACTGAAAACCGCGTCGCCTTCGCACGCCAGTTTTACAACGACAATGTTGCGAAGCTGAACACGCGCATCCAGACATTTCCCACCGTCATCGTCGCTGGCATGTTTGGATTCAAAGAGGAACCGTTTTTCGAAGCGCCCGCCGAGGCGAAGGAAGCGCCGCAGGTCCAGTTCTGATTTCTGCTCCGTCACGCGAGTCGGTGGGCGGGCGACCTTTCACCGGACATCAATAGACTCCGGTGCCGATGTTCCTGCCTGCCACGACGTCACCGATTATTGCGTTGAAAAATGAACTTCCTCGAAGAACAAAAGCGAAACGTTCGGACGACGTGGCTTTTGAGCGGAGTGTTCTTCGTGTTGCTGACCGCCGCCGGGGTGGCGCTAGATTTCATTCTCTTCAACGGCCGGGCGTTTTGGATCACTTCTCTCGTCGCGGTCTTCGCAATCGCGCAGGGTCTTTACGCCTACTACAGCGGGACGGAAGTCATGCTTCGCTCCGTCGAGGCTGAGCCGCTCGATCCAACCGTGTCACTTAAGCACCGCCAGGCGCTCAACATCCTCGAGGAACTCTGCCTTGCCTCGGGACTCCCGCAACCGCCGCTCTACGTCGAGCCAGACGACGCCATCAACGCCTTCGCCGCCGGACGCGATCCGAAGCACGCCGTTGTCTGCGTAACCACCGGTCTCATCGAAAAACTCGACCGCAACGAAGTCGCCGGCGTGCTCGCGCACGAACTCGCGCACATCCGCAACCGTGACGTGTTGCTTTTCACCATCATGGCCGCGTTCATCGGTTCAGTCGGGCTGCTGGCCGCGCTTGCATTCCGGGCCGTCCGCGGTACGCGCATTTCACGCCGCTCGAAAAACTCAGGCCAGATCGCCCTAGCCCTCCTGCTGGTCGCTGTTGTGTTGTGGATCGCCTCATGGCTCGGAAAATTGCTCAAATTCGCCGTCTCACGCACGCGAGAATTTCTCGCCGACGCCACCGCCGTTGAGTTTACCCGCGAACCAGAGGGCCTTGTCGAGGCGCTCACGAAGATTCAACGTGAAGCACTTGAAACCGAATACGGCACTGCGGACATGGCGCACGCCTACTTCGCGCAACCTCACTTCAGCGCGAACAGCTTCCTCGCCACGCACCCGCCACTCGATGAACGCATCGCGCGCCTGCGGGTCTGGCGACCTGCCACCGAATCAATCGAATCACGGTAGCAACCCGCCGTAGTACGATGGTCCGCAATATTTGTCCGAGCCGGCGCCCGGTTTTGGCGCTTTACTCGACTCGGATCGTGGGCTAGGGTCGCTCACAACCTGATATGAACTCGATCATTGCCGGTGTTATTGGCGGCTGGGAAATCATCCTGATACTCGCCGTGATCGTTCTGCTTTTCGGCGCGAAGAAGCTGCCCGAACTGGCGAAGGGCTTGGGCCAGGGGATCAAGGAATTCAAAAAGTCCGCCAGCGGCCAGGACGACCCGCCCAATCCCACACCGGGCCCCGGTTCCGGCAAAGCTTGATCGAGTTGGCAACTGGAACATGAACACGCCTTTTTTTGCGGGAATGCTTGGTGGCTGGGAGATTGTTCTCATCCTCGCCGTGGTCCTCTTGCTCTTCGGTGCCAAGAAGCTGCCCGAACTCGCCAAGGGCCTTGGCCAAGGCATCAAGGAATTCAAGAAGGCGACCACCGACGTGCAGCGCGATTTGCAGACCGCGTTGGAGGAAGACGTCGCTCCGCCAACACCGCCCGCGCCCAAAAGCGTTCCGGAAAAATCCGAGACCGCCACAGCTGCCACGCCTTCCACTCCGCAGTCCACCGCGCCCAAGGCCTAAGCCGGCGGTGTCAGGGTAACTCATGGCACTCCGTCCCGACGATCCACGCCTTGAAATTCAGGAAGACGGTGGCGGCGAGGTAAAAACCTTCCTCGAACACCTCGAAGATCTTCGTTGGTGCCTCGTCAAATGCGCAGTCGCCGTCGGTCTGGCGATGATCATCTGCCTGGTGGGCGCGAACTACCTGATGGAGGTGCTCAAGTGGCCACTCGTACGGTCCGGATTGAAGCAGCCGGGAGAGAATCAAAAACTGCTTCTCCTTTACGTCGGCACCAACGTCCTCGCCAAGTCGATGGTCGAAACCAACGGCTTCGGCGCTTTTGATCTCGGCACCAACAAGCACGCTCAACTGGAATTGATGCCGCGGTGGACGGGCACCAACTGGCTTCTCGGCGTCGAGACGATGACCAATCCCCCACCCGTGCCGAGGGACGCGCTGCCGATCATCAACCTAAGCCCGGTTGGTGGCTTCGTCGTCGCGTTCAAGGTGGCGATGTATGGCGGCCTCGTGCTGGCGTCGCCGTTTGTTTTCTTTTTCATCCTTCAGTTCGTCCTGCCGGCGTTGAAGCAGAAGGAAAAAAAATACGGCGGTCGCGCGCTCTCCATCGCAGTCGTGCTCTTCTTGATGGGCGTGGCATTCTGCTATTTCGTCCTGATGCCCATCGCACTCAAAGCGTCCGCGCTCTACTCGAACTGGCTGGGCATCGGCGCCGACCAGTGGACCGCAGAGAGCTACATCGGCTTCGTGTGCATGTTCATGCTTGGCATGGGTCTCGGCTTCGAGATGCCCGTGGTCATCCTTCTGTTGGTGAAGATCGGCATCGTCGATTACAAGGCGCTCGCCGGCTTCCGCAAGTACATGATCATCATCAACCTCGTGCTCGGCGCGGTGCTCACCACACCGGAGATCATCACGCAGGTGTTGATGTTCGTCCCGCTGCAACTGCTTTACGAATTGAGCGTGTGGATCGCGTGGTTCTGGGAGCGTCGCGATCGCAAGCGCGCCGAACTGGAAGAGAAGCAAAACACGAAATGATCGCGTGGCTCTTCCATTTCAGAGTCAGCGGACTTCGCGTAAACTGCCGCCCATGAGTTTACTCGGCTCCATGTTCCGGGTCGTTCACGAGTTGAACGCCTTTTGCCTGCGCGACACGCGCGAGAAGGCGCTGGCCGGCGACGTGCGCGAACAATTCCTCCTCGGCACGGCGTATTTCGAGGGTAGTGGCGTTGAGAAAAACGACTGGGAAGCCGCCCACTGGTTTCAGCGCGCGGCCGACCAGGGCCACGGCAAGGCGATGACCAGCCTGGGCATCATGTATCTTCTGGGCCGCGGTGTGCCCAAGGACGCCATCGAAGGCGTCAAGTGGCTAATTGTCGCCGCCCGCCGCGGTCATGCGCCTGCGAAGAAGGCGCTCGATACCGCCAAGTTGAAGCTCGTCTCCGGCGAACTCGAGATGGCCGAGCAATACGCCGAGGACTTCATCCGCAGTTGGGACCAGGAGATCGCCGCGCAACAGGAGGACGCGCCAAAAGACTCGGAGAATCCGCCGACTCCGCCCCCAGCATAGGTTGCATGGCGTCCCGTCGGACCGGGGACCTTCGCCAGATACTGCGTCGGGAGATTGGGTTTCAGCAGCAATGCCGCGCGGCCCAGACTCGCCCAATTTCCGAGAAAGTGCCTCAATCAAACGCGTGGCCGGCGCAGCACAGGACGTCCTTGAGTTTGTGGCGCACCAGCTCTTTCACGGCCTTGCGCGCGGGACCCAGATACTTGCGCGGATCAAATTCCTTCGGGCTTTCCACAAACACCTTGCGGATGGCCGCGGTCATTGCCAGTCGCAGGTCGGTGTCGATGTTCACTTTCGTGCAACCAGTGCGCCGCGCGATCTCGATGTCCGCCTCGGGGACGCCCGCCGTGTCTTCGCCCATTTTGCCGCCATACTTGTTGATCTCGACGACGATCTCCTTGGGCACGCTCGAAGCGCCGTGCAACACGAGCGGGTAATCACCCAGCCCAGAATCGACCAGCGCCTTCTTGATGGCCTTGAGGCGCTCGATGTCGAGGTGTTGTTCGCCCTTGAATTTGTACGCGCCGTGGCTGTTGCCGATGGCCACGGCCAGTGAGTCCACGCCGGATTTTTTTACGAACTCGACGGCTTCGTCAGGGTGCGTGTAGCAGCCGCCTTTGGAGTAACCGCCGCCTTCCTCGCCGTCGTCGTGTTGCGCGCCGACCAACATGCCGAGTTCGCCTTCGACCACGCAGTTATGTTTGTGCGCGTAGTCCACGACTTTTTTGCAAATCTCGATGTTCTTCTCAAACGGCTCGTGCGAGGCGTCGATCATCACGCTGGTGAAGCCTTCGTCGATGCACTCCTTGCACAACTCGAAGCTGTCGCCGTGGTCGAGATGGACGGCGATGGGGATGTTGCTGAGGCTGACGGCGGCCTCGATGAGTTTCTTGAGATAGACGGGATTGGCGTATTGGCGCGCGCCCTTGGAAATCTGGAGCATCACGGGGGCCTTCTCCTCTTCGCAGGCTTCGATGATGGCCTGAAGGAGTTCCATGTTATTTACGTTGAAGGCGCCGAGCGCGTACTTGCCCTTGAGGGCCTTGGCGAAAAGTTCCCGTGTGTGTGTCAGTGGCATAGTCGTATCAAGGTTGATGCGCCCCGCCGGATGTGGCCGAGCGCGCCGATACTACGCACGGCGCGCGGGAACGGAAACAAAAATTCCGGCGCCAGTTGCCTGGCGCCGGAAGCGGGAGGGGGATGATGAAGAATCAGACAGCGTTGGCCGGTTCGGCAAGTTTGCGATAGAGCGTCGCAAGGCTGATGCCGAGGAGTTCGGCGGCTTTCTCTTTGTCGCCGCCGGTTTGCGAGAGCGCACGGTGCAGGTAGATGAGTTCCTGCTCCCGGACGAAGTTCTTCAGCGGCTCCAGCGGGCCGGAGGCCGCCGAGACGGATGCGCCGATGCGCGGCATCGGAACATCGGTGCCGCCAAGCGGGTAAAGCGCTTCGGCTGTCGGCGGGGCGCCGTGACGCGGGGCCGCGGCTTCACCGGCGAGCACGCGCTGGGCGGTCTCCGAGTGCGCGATGTCCGGCGGAAGGTCGTCCGGATGAATGACGCTCTCTTCGCAGAGGGCACAGGCGCGCTCGATGGCATTCTCCAACTCGCGCACGTTGCCCGGCCAATCGTAGGCGCAGAGAATTTCCATGGCCTGCTTGGTGACCTGGAAATTCTTCCCGGTGCGGCTGGCCATTTTGTTTTTCAAGAAGTGCGCGATCAGCAGCGGGACGTCGTCGCGGCGTTCGGAAAGGCGCGGCAGTTTGATGGCGATGACGTTGAGCCGGTAATAGAGGTCCTCGCGGAACTTGCCGTCCTTGACGAGCTTTTCCAGGTGATCGTTGGTCGCGGCGACAACGCGGACATTCACAAAGATCGAGGCGTTGTCACCGACGCGGCGGACTTCCTTCTCCTGAAGCACGCGCAGCAGACGGCTCTGCAACACGGGCGACATGGAGCTGATTTCATCGAGGAAAATCGTGCCACCCTCGGCTTCCTGGAAGAGGCCCTTCTTGTCCTGGATCGCGCCGGTGAAGGCGCCCTTCTTGTGGCCGAAGAGTTCGGATTCGAGCAACGGTTCGGGCAGCGCGGTGCAATTGACCGGCACGAACTGGCCGAACTGGCGCTTGCTGTTGAAGTGCAGCGCGCGCGCAACGAGTTCCTTGCCCGTGCCGCTTTCTCCGAGGATGAGCACGGTGCTGTCGGTGTCCGCGACGCGTTCGATCATCTTGAAAACGGCCTGGATTTTCGGCGAGGTGCCGACGAACTGGTCGAAGTGGTACTTCGCGCGAAGCTGCTTGCGGAGGAAGACATTTTCGCACAGGGCCTGCCGGTAGTTGAGCGCTCGCTCGATGGCCAGGCGCAGCTCATCCAGCTTGAATGGCTTCTCCAGGTAGTCGAACGCGCCCTTCTTCATCGCCTCGACGGCCGACTCGACCGAGCCAAAACCGGTGATCATGATCGCCATCGCGGGCGGGTTGAGCGTGCGCGCCTTCTGCACAATCTCCATCCCGTGCGCGCGGTTCTTGTCGAGGTACAGGTCGGTGATGACGAGGTCGGGCGCGGCGGACTCGAGCGCCTCGAGCGCAGCGGGGCCGTTGGTGAAGCTGACGACCTCGTGGCCCTCTTTGCGGACCAGTTCGGTGATCATCTGCACCATCGTCGTTTCGTCATCGGCAACTAGGACTTTAGCCATATGTAGTGAGGTGTTGTGCGTTTGAGATTACTTCCGGCTCGGTGGATTGATGATTTCGCTCATCTTGAAGATCGGCAGAAACATGCAGATCACGATGCCGCCGACCACGACGCCGAGGAACACGATCAGCAACGGTTCGATGAGGGAGGTGAGGCCGGAAAGAGTCGTTTCGATTTCCTCGTCGAGGAAGTCCGCCACGCGTTCGAGCATGGTGTCGATCTTGCCGGTCTGCTCGCCGGCAGTGATCATGCGGATGATCATCGGCGGGAAGATCGGATGCCTGCCCAGCGCGCCGGAAATGCCGTCGCCGCGCTCGATGTCCAGCGCCGCGGTGCGGATGCTTCGCTCCATCACAACATTCCCGGAGGTGTTGGCAACGATGTTCAACACTTCGAGGATCGGCACACCGCTGCGGACCAGCGATGCGAATGTGCGCGTGACGCGAGCGAGCACGATCTTGTGGGCAATCGATCCGAAGATCGGCAGCCGGATGCGGGTGCGGTCCCAGAACTCGCGGCCCTTCTTGGTCTTGATAAACGTCAGCGCGCCATAGACGCTGCCGCCCATGCCGCCGAGAATCCACAGCAGGTTGCGCTGGAAGAATTTGCTCGTGTCGATGAGGAACTGCGTGGGGGCGGGGAGTTTCGCGCCAAAGCCGGCGAAGATCTCGCCGAACACGGGGACAACTTTCACCAGCAGGAAAATCGTGATGCCGATTGCAATGACGGTCACCGCCGTCGGATACATCATCGCGGACTTCACCTTCTTGCGCAGCCGCGCCGTGTTTTCCAAATAGGTCGCGAGGCGAGCGAGAATCTCGGCGAGCAAACCGCCCTTCTCGCCGGCCTCGACCATGCAAACGTAGAGCCGGTTGAACACCTTCGGATGCTTCTGCAGCGCGGTCGAAAAACTGTCGCCGCCTTCGACGCGCGTGCAGACGTCCCTGACGACATCGCGCATGGCCTTGTTGGTCGTCTGCTCGGCGAGCGCCTGGAGCGACTGCACCATGGCGAGACCGGCGTCAACCATCGTTGCCAGTTGGCGCGTGAAGACCACCAGGTCCGCCAGGCCGACCCTGCCGCCGCCGCCGCGGCCTTTCTTGGCGAGTTTTTCCTGGATGGAGATGACGAGGAGATTGCGGTTGAGCAACGCCGCGATGGCGGCCTGCTCCGAGGCGGCCTCGACGGTGCTGCGGACTTCCCGGCCAGTGGCCGTGTCGCGCGCTTGATAGACGAAGGAAGGCATGGCGGTATGATTCGGTCTCGTTCGTCGCTTATCGCGTTCTCATGTTTGTCGCGTGCCGGACACGCGGTGGGCCCCGCTTACCAGGGCCGCGCCGCCATAATTCCTTCCGGCCGGAGTGTTCCGGGCCTTCTTGAAATTGACAGTTGCGCTGTCCAAACAGTCGCTACTTTGAGCAAGCACTGTGCCGTGAGAATTTTCAGGTTTAATAACGAAAGGCGGCGTGCCCTTGTCCCATGCGTGGACAACTTGTCCTTTCACTATCCACTGAAAACCGCCGGCGGCAACCGATTCGATTCGGTTCGGGACCACCATTGAGCCGGTGAATTCTCTGGACACACCGGAGCGCGCGCCGGAAAACTCCGCCTCTGCGGCCGCGCGCCGCGCCCTCGTGGACAACGCCAGCCAACCCGTTTCCAGCCACGCCAGTCTGTCCCCGGAGCGATTCCCGCCCGGGCTGCACAACGCCTTTTTCTTTTCGGTTTTCAATGCGCTTTCGTTCCAGATCGTGCTGAGCAGCCCGATGGTGCTCTACGCCAAGAGCCTCGGGGCCAGCTCGACCGTGCTCGGCATCATCGCAGGGATGATGCCGCTCCTTGTGATCTTCCAGATCCCCGCAGCGAACTATCTCGAGCGTGTCGGCTACAAACGCTTTGTCTTTGGCGGCTGGGGCATGCGTGTGTTGATGATCTTCGGCATCGCCCTGGTGCCGGTCGGGGAACGGTTGCTCGACCCGACAACACGCCTTGTTTTGATTCTCGCGCTGCTGTTCGTGTTCAACCTCTCGCGCGGAATTTCCAGCGCGGGCTGGTTGCCGTGGATCACCAGCCTCGTGCCGCCGACAATCCGCGGAAAATATCTGGCCAATGAGGCGGGCTTCAACAACCTCGGCAGCTTCGGCGCGTTTATTGCCGCTGCGTTCGCACTGGGCAACGCGCCCGCTGCGTGGCAGTTCTCGATCGTCTTTCTCTTCAGCGCGCTCGCCGGCTCGATGAGCCTCGTATTTCTCAAGCGCATCCCGGACGTCGCCGTGCCCGTCACGCCGCGAACTTCGCGCGAACCGGTGCCTTGGCGCGCGATGGCCGCGTTTCCGCCGTTCCGAAAACTCGTCGCGCTCAACGTCGCGTGGTCCGTCGCGTTCGGCGGCATAACTACCTTCGTCGTCGCTTATCTCAAGGCGCACACCAATCTCACCGAGCGCGAGATCCTGCTGGCGAACTCGATGTTCTTTATCGGTGGCCTGAGCAGCTTGTGGCTGATGGGCCTGCGTCTGGATCGCTTCGGCAGCCGGCCGGTGATCGCGTTCTCCATTTGCCTGTGGCTGGTGATCACGGCGGGCTGGGCGCTGCTCGCGGGGGAAATGTTTGCGCCGCTCATCTCGTTCGTGCTCGCGCTGCAATTCCT